>JBGSSC010000041.1:0-2897 GCA_041737265.1 Terrimicrobiaceae bacterium
GACAGCTGGAAATCCGATTTCTGAGTCGGAGTTCCGGCAATTTCGTATCCAGACGTTGCGTGAGTATGGCGATGGGACCATTGAGCCCTTCACTTCCGTTGATAATCCATTTGACGAAGAATGCGGCTCACCGTTCTTCGGCATTTATGGGGTTTGCGAAGATGGTCTGCTTGAACACATCGCCGATTTCAAATCCTATTCGGACGCTGTTGGTTTAGCGCGAAAATTGGCACCAGGCATTCAGTTTCCTGATATGCCGTTTTCGCGTTGACGTGAAACAGCCTTCGGGATGGCGTCGGGGCGGAAACTGAAGTTCTTGGTTCGTGGTTCTTCGTTCTTGGTTCGTCTGGACTTTCTGTTTCCCGATAGAAAGATTGCGGTGTTCGTGGACGGAGCATTCTGGCACGGACACCCAACCCGGGCGAAAATTCCGGCAACCCGCCGGGAGTGGTGGCTGGCAAAGATCGAAGGGAATAAAAAGCGCGACCGCATGCAAAACCGGATCCTCCGCGCGAATGGCTGGACGGTCATCCGCATCTGGCAGCATGAGTTGACGCCGAAGCACCTTCCGAAGGCATTGCGCAAGCTGCGACGTGCGGGACACCTCCGAGGACGGTTTCTGGAAGAACAAAACTATTGAATGACATCATGGGTGATGCCATGCTTTCAACGTGGATATCGTCCAAGACACCAATGTTTTCGTTTCGGCATTGCGCCAAGGCGGTGGAGCCAGCGCCGCAGTTGTGGATCGCTGCCTCGCTCACCAAGATCAAGCATTCATGGGTGCGGCTCTTTACGCTGAGTACGAGGAGCTGATTTTGAGAGGGGCGCTTTGGCATGGTGTTCCGGTAACCCGTGAGGAACGCGAGTTGTTACTGGATGATTTCTGTGCTGCTGCCCGGTGGCAGGCGATTTACTTTCGTTGGAGGCCCAATTTGCCAGACGAGAATGATGACCACGTGCTGGAGCTGGCTTTTGCCTGTGGAGCAGAACACTTGGTCACTCACAATACGCGGGATTTTGAACGTGGTGAAATCCGTTTTTCCTATCCCAGGGTGGTAACTCCATCCCAACATCTTGAAATGGTCCGATGAAAACGATCCCCTACCGCTGTGATGAATCCCGGCACCAAGCCCTGCTCGGGGCGGCGAAAGCCTCAGGAACAAGCGTCCAACGCCTCTTTGATAACTTCGTGACCCATGTGCTCGCAGAGCGGCAGGCCGAGGCCAGGTTCGTTGCCCGGCAGAGGCGGGGCAATCCAGACCGGGGACGTAAGTTGCTCGCCGATGTGCAAAAGCGGATTGAGGAAAAATCCAAGGGAAACCCGGTTTGACCGGTGGTCCGCATCTGGCAACATGAGTTGACGCCGAAGCACCTTCCGAAGGCCATGCGCAAGCTGCGGGCGGCGGGATTGGCGGTTTGATGAGGGATTTTAAATTTTGGATTCCGATGACCAGTCCATTCTGTCTTCCGATACTCGCGCTCTTCGCGTTGCGGGTTGCCGCGAGGGAATTGGCGTTGCCCGGGCTTGGAGGGTGGGGTAGCTTGGCAACATGACGACGTTGACAGCCGATGCAGTGATTGCCGAGGACGGGAGAGTCACAATTCCCGAGCCTCTGCCTGGATGGGTAAAGCCAGGGCATGCACGGGTGGTGCTGGTGGTTGACGACGAGGCCCGGGCCGCCGCAGAGCAACCACGTCCCAAACCGGTGGCGACGCCGGAGATGGTGGCGCGTAGAAAAAAGGCTCTGGAATCCGTGCGCCAGTTAAACCCTTACCGGGACCTTGTCGATCCGGCCTCTTGGCAAAGAGAAGTCCGCCGGGACCGGCCGCTGCCGTGCCGCGATTGAGCTTCCATGTTGCTGGATACCAATATCGTCATCCATGCCTGTCAGCCTAACGGCGAGTGGCTGTCGGAGTGGACGGACGACCCCTCCGCGGCCATCGCCAGCGTGACAAGACTCGAGGCCCTCGGGTTTCCTGGAATCAGCCGTGAAGAGGAAGCCGCTCTACGGGCCTTTTTAGCCGACAGCATCTGCCATGCTCTCGACGATCCGGTGATTGAGCGGGCAATATCCCTTCGCCAAGTCAGGAGGATGGGAGCGATGAATGCGATTATTGCAGCGACGGCTCTGACATATGACCTTACGTTGGTCACGCGCAACACCGATGATTTCAAGCATGTTGAGAGCTTGCGGCTGGTCAATCCATTCGTCTTGCGCGGGCAGGCTCCGTAGAGGCCAGACCGACAAACCCAAAGCCGGAGAAACTGTATGGCCGAAAAAGTAAAAGTGTGGTTCGATGCCGAAGCCGATTACCTCGAAGTCAGGTTCTCGGACGGGGTCGGGCTGATGAAAGAGACCGGGAATGACGCCGTAATGGAGCGCGTGGACGCAGGGGGGCATGTCATCGGGTTCAGCGTCCTGGGGGTAAGCCGCTTCAACAAAGACAAGCCGCTCGCAGCGGAACTGGCAGCGGACTGAGACCGTTCCCGGCGGCACGGGCCGCAGATGCCTGACGAGCAAAGCGCAGCGCGGTCATGTCCCGCATCCGTTCACGCGGGAACAAGGCGACGGAGCTGGAGCTGGCAAAGATCGAAGGGAATAAAAAGCGCGACCGCATGCAAAACCGCCTGCTTCGAAATAACGGCTGGGCGGTCATCCGCATCTGGCAGCATGAGTTGACCGAAAAGCATTTGGAGAAGGCATTGCGGAAACTGCGCGGGGCGAGGCTGATTGCATGAACCTCTGACGCGCATTAGTCCCTTACCGCGTAAATCCTGCGCAAAAAGCGCAAGACTTCAGACGGTCGCGGGTTGAAGGTTTGGGAGGACAAGCCACTGGAGGAGTTTGCACGAAGTGGTGATGAGACGCCTACCGAGTGCCGTGAGATAATAG
>JBGSSC010000065.1:0-3601 GCA_041737265.1 Terrimicrobiaceae bacterium
GACTCAGAGCCGAATCAGTTAACTGGCCGCGATGCTTTAATGCCCTGAGCCAAATCACCAAACGATACACCCACTCCGCTACCCCAGCCATGCCCGCACGAAAATCAAACCAAGCTCGCCAGGACCGGATAGAGGAGGAAATCCTGGTGGATTGCTACAATGATGAGGAGTGCATGACGGCATGGTATTGTTATCTGGAAGAAACGCTCACCTTTCCATTCCAAGCGGAATATCGACCGGCCAAAGCGGAAAAACCCGCTGCCAAAGGCAAGCTCCAGTCTCCGGCAGAAGTGACCGTGCTTGGTTTGGGCGACGATGATGCCCCCCGGACAATCCTCGCCCGCATCCGCCATGCCGGTGCAGAACTCGACGTCCCCCTGGCCAATCTCCACCCAGTCGGGGCATCCAGCAAAACCCAGGAAGCCATTGAGGACTGGCGGTATTGGTGCGGACGCGCGTTGTAGGCACGCCAAGCAAGTGTTCCGGGTAGAGCCGTCCGTTGCCGGACGGCTCCCCCACAGACCCGTACGAGCCCAATTAAGGCATACGGTTCTTCCAGTCAGGCTTTCGCTGAATAGATGGAGTGAACCACTCGGGGTCGAGGCAGCGGGAGGTGCTCGCGCAATAGCACGCCGAAGCGCTCCCAGCTCATGCTTCCCCTTTGGCGCGAGCGGCGGTTAAGCCACTTGTGCCACAGGCGTTTGACAGCGTCATAATACTGCTCCAGGCACACGGCATTCCCGGTGATTCCGTAATAGCCATAGTGCCCGGCGAGTTTCTGCTTCAGCTTTTCCCATTGCTCGCGGATTGGCCAATGAAGGTGCTTGCGCATCCATTGGCCCATGCCCTTGAGGCTCCGGCTCAGCCGCTTGTGCGCTGTCTTGCGCTTGATGACGGCTCTTCCTTGCCGGGACTTTCCCCAGTAGTGGGTGAATCCCAGAAAGTCGAAGCTCGTGCTCTCCCCGCCCGGCCCACCACCGCCTGTTCCCTTGCGGGTTGGGCGAAATGGCACCAGTCGGGTCTTGGTTGGATGAAGGTTCAGGCCGTATTTGCCAAAGCGTTTCGGCAGGACTTCCAGTACGCGCCGGGCATCCTCCTCCCGCTCGAAGCCGATGACAAAGTCGTCCGCGTACCGGATCAGGAAGGCCCGCCCTTTCAGGCGGGGCTTGACCGTTTCCGCGAACCATTTGTCCAGCACCTCGTGCAGGAAGATGTTGCTCAACATGGGACTGATGACTCCGCCCTGGGGCGTGCCCTCGTCCACTTTGTGAAGCTCTCCATGCTCCATCACTCCGGCTTTGAGCCATTTGCCTATCAGCCTCCTTATCACTCCATCTTTCACCCTGTGGCTGATGATTTCCCTTAATTTGGCGTGATCAAGAGTATCGAAAAAGCTCTTGATGTCCACGTCCAGCACCCATTCCACCCTGTTGCCCATGCTTTGCTTCCAGAGGCTGTCCAAGGCCTGATGCGCCGAGCGATGGGGCCGGAACCCATACGAACAGTCCAGAAAGTCCTGTTCATAAATGGGTTCCAATAACATCACCACCGCCCGTTGCACCAGTTTGTCCTCGACCGTCGGCATGCCGATGGGCCGGGTTTCCTTGCCATCCCCCTTCGGGATGTGGACACGTCGCACCGGGGGCGCGACGTATCGCCCGGACTTGATCCGGTCAATGAGATCCTGGAGGTTGCCCTCCAGGTTCTTCCCATATCCGGCCACATCCAGGCCGTCCACCCCGGGTGCGCTTTTCCGGCGCAGCCGATGGTAGGCCTCCTTCATCCATTCCATGTCCAGATAGTGGTTGAGCGCCGTGAAGCACGCTTCGGGCCTATCCCGCGCCACTTTTGCTATCCGTTGTTGTGTTGTTGACACGTTCATGTCGGCTCTGTGTCCTTGTTTGATTCGTGTTCCTTATCTACGGTTTCCTGACCAGACCCCTCCCTTTCCTACTCCCCGGCTCCTGCGGGTCAGTTCGCCGGCTTTCCATCGGTACCATGAAGGGGCTAAGACTTCCGGTTTCCCTTCGGGCGGCGCTTGGTTTCCTTCGCCCCACCCTTACCACCATTCCCGGCATGGTTTCGCTCACCTCCAGCGTGCAGGGGCGCTGGCGATGCCTGGACGTTGGTAACCCGGTGTCGTCCTTCTTCCGGAGTTTCATGGTGGAGTCAACCGGATCTCCCAAGTTCCCAGAGAACCCAATGCGTCTTTGCCCTGCTCTCAGACCCCGGTCGGATGTCCACACCAGGCCATTGCGGTGTTTCCATGCTGCCCCCGCTTGTCTGACGACGAAGGCTCCAACACGGTCATTATTTCGAGGCTCAATCACACGGCTTCGACGCTCGCTCCATACGCTTCGTGCCGCCATCACTGACGACGACGCAATGTTCGCTTCCGGCTGGCGGCCAGCCTTTGCCGGGCGGGACTGCTTACCCGCTGGGTTCTGATAAAATGTTTCGGAGTGTTCCATTTCGATTTATTTCACATTCTCGTCCTCACTTTCTAGGTTTAGCTTGGCGCGACAGACATCCTGACCTTAGGTGTTTTTCCGGGAGTAACAAGAAAATGCCATCACCTCTGGGCTGCACCCAAGCAGGCTTTCGGGGGGGGGCGTCCTCAGGGCAACGTGCCGACATCTCCAGCGCGCGGTCCTGGAGACGCGCCTGTGCCGACGCAAGGCCGACAACCGAAGCGGCGGCTTGAATCAGAACTCAGCAAACGACCTCAATTCGGGTTCATGCCGAGCAAGTTTGATCCGCTCAAGCCGAATCTCCAAGGAAGCACCAGCGGGGAATCTTCTACGCCAACGGCGTTAAGTCTGCCAGCCCAGGGTTACCGTCGCCTGACGGTTACCCTGGGACCATGATGGTCAGGTCGGCCCCGTCTTTTTCGCGCTTGAGGATGGCGTTGGTTTTGCCGATCAAATTTCCGGGACTTTCTTTCCAGCCCTTTTGTTTAAGTTTGGCGGCGAAGTCGGCGGCGACCACACTGACTGAGGCATCTGAACGGAAGGCGATCTGCTCCACCACCGGCTTGTATTCGATGTCGAGTGCGCCCGCAGGAAGGGGAAGATCGGCCAATGGGATTTTGGCCGCCGCCACCGATGGCTCGACCGGTTCATCATCTTCCGCCGGTTCTGATTTTGGGGCTGGTTTGATTTCTTCCGCCGCAAAGGCACCTTTGGGCAAGGGGGCCGAGAAGGTGATGTCCACCTCCCATTTCTGGCCAAATGCCTCCAGTTCGCCCGCAGTGGTCAGTTGGCCCGAAACCAGGGAGTCGGTGACCTTGAAGTCTTTCATTTTGATTTTCCCGACGGAGGAGAAGGGAGCTTTTTCATGCGCGCTGTGGGCGACCTCGCAGCCGAAAATACCGCCGTCCTGGAAAACGCTGATAATCAGCGCGTTGCCCAGCTTCTTGAATCCGGCATCGAATCCGGGTTTTTTGGATTTCGAGGGATCTTTCTCGGTAAAAACCAACTGGATGGCGGGCTTATCGCTGAACGGTTCGCGAGTGGTCACGACCAGATATTGGATATTGCCTTCTTTGCCATCTCCGAGGAATTTGCCGCTGACCACGGCCTTTTCCGGGGCGGCCAGGGCG
>JBGSSC010000067.1:0-5830 GCA_041737265.1 Terrimicrobiaceae bacterium
GAGGCCGAAATAAAGAGCTTTTTGGCGCCTGCATCATAAAGCCAGCGACCGGGCGCGGCGTCCAACTCCGCCAGATTCGGCATCCGGCTCAGACCTGTCAGCGTGTCCACCTCGTTGACGGCCTGCACGGCCCGGTCAAACGGCGTTTCATACACAAGATTGTATCCCTCCGTCTTTTGAAAAGGACCTGCCGGGACATCTCCCCGCAACACGGCTGTTCCGGGAATCTCGGCGCGGATGATCGTTTCCTTTTCCAAATGACCGAGGTTTTGACGATGAACGGATTCCGCGTATTCGCCGGGACTGATGGTGAGGATGTCGCCGGCCGACAATGCATCCACGCCCTTTTGAATGGTTGCAAATGGTCTCTCGCTACTCAAACCATCATGATCGTCATTTCCGGTTTTGCTGACGAAGTACTCGGCGGCACTCGAATTGCCGGTCAGGAGGAGAGCCGCTACGGCCAGGCACCCCGCAACGAATCGCCTAACCCGCCGTCGCAACACGAACGGAGTCGAAAGGAATCCACTTATCGTTTTCATCAATTTGCCGGAGCCGAGACAATTGGTGCCCCGTTTTTTTCAATCCTAAAATCCTCGAAATCCTGGGGAACGAGGCCCATCTGGCGTTTGACCACCTCGGGATTCGTTGCGAAAAAGTCTGAAAAGCTCAATTTCAGATCAGGTGCCACCAGCCGGTCGGGCGAGGTTTCGAGGGCATAGCCCATGTCATAGCTGGGTACAAATTTCGGATCGGGAAGCGCAACCCCGGCGAATCGAGGATCGGCAAAGAGCGGGTTGATGATGGTTTTCCCCAATTCCGACGGGTCCATCGAGTGGTCCAATTCAACCATTTTCCGCTCATCTTTGGTGAAAAAGCTTCTCAGGTAGTAGCAGTTGTCCCGGTTCACCATGGCAGGGTCCATGCTGAATATCGGAATATTCCCCGCAGCTTTAACCGGGATATTGTCCGTAAAAATATTCTTTTCGATGAGGGCCGGGGCGGAAGGCCGGTTCCCGAGGAGGATGTGCAAGATCATCGTCCCGGCGAATACGTTGTTTTCGATGCGGAGATTGGGACACGGATGCCAGAGCGACATGCCTTGGAATTTGTTCAATATCACACAGTTTTTAATCAGAAGATCCTCGATGGAGGAAGCGTTGACAAAGGTCGCCGTGTAGCCGGCGCGTCCATCGGAAAAGCACCTGGTAATCGCAATATCCCGGCCCTCATACAGAGAGAACTCGCCGGCCAGACCGGGGATCCAGCCTTGGGCATTGAAGAGATTGAAATTTTCGAAAGTGAACCCGTCGAACCGGAGGTGGCTTTTCCGGGAAGCGATGAAGGCGTTGTTCAGGCTGCAGTCTTCTCCATCAAGGACGGCTTTCTCGCCCGGCATCGCCTTGAAGGTGATGGGCGCACCCGTATCACCGGTGGCCCGAAGCCGGACACGTTCCGGGTAAATCCCCCCCGCAACCAACACCGTGTCACCCGCATTCACTTTCGCGGCGGCTTGAGTTATCGTTCCCAATGCGTTTTGCCGGTCCAATCCGGTGTTGTCGTCCCTGCCATCCGGAGCAACATAGAATGTTATCGGCGCGGCGTTCTCTTTCAAGGTAGTGAACGAAATCGTTTGAGGTGTGAACGGGACCTGGCTCACCTCGAATTCCCGTTCGAGCGCCTCTGGCAGACTAAGCGAATTCAGCCGGAAATAGTACGTCTGGCCCGGCTTGAGCCCGGTCAGGCTGTAACTGCCGACATGGTTCACATCGAAGATCGCGGTGTTCTTGCATTCCGGAGTATCTCCCCACGCCAGCGCGCAGGAGGCCGGAGCCGAGGTTTTCCATTCCAGATTGGCCGTGGTGGCGCTGACCGAATGCACGGCGGGTGGCGAAGCCAGACGGGATTGCTTCAAACTCATCTCATCACGATATGGCCCGAGAGGCTTGCCCAACGGCCCGCCTTCGGCAAACAAGGCGGAATTTTCCGGAACGGGCACGCCGTCCACCAGTGCAAACTTCGCGGTGATCTCGCGCGGAAATTGCTCCCGCATTTCCGGCGCGACCGGCTTGCCGTCCAGTTCCCAGCTCTTCGCCAGTTGCCGATACCCATTGTAGCCAGAGTAGAGCACTCCGTCGGCTTCACCCAGCTTGATGGCCGGACCGCTGGCGTTATCAAAAAAGTTGCCGCTTAGAAACACGCCCTTCGTGCCACCGAGCCGGGCCGCCGCCTTGGGCGCACCCTGAAAGAACGCTTGGATGGCACTCAGCGCCGACGTGTTTTCCGGGGTCGGGCGCAAGGCAAGCCCGGCTTCGCCAAAGCCGGTGAATTGACAATGCGTGAGGCGCAGCCCGTCCACTTGGGCGGCCTCTAATCCGAATGTTGCCGCCGAAAAACCGCATTGGTCGAAACGGATGTCGTGGCTCTCATCCAACCGCACGGTGTCGGTGAAATGGATTCTTTGAAAATCCAAAAAAGCGCTGTCCATCACGTGGACGGCTCCGGTGATTTTCACGGGCTTCCGGCCACGCCCTCTGATGGAGATGGGCTTGTCCGCCGTTCCCTTCACACGAACGTCGAGATTTCCTTCATACTCACCACCTTCGAGATACACCGTGTCACCGGGACTCAGGTCCTTCACCGCGCGCGCCAAAGTTTTCCAAGCCTGCCGCATCGAGAGTCCATCCGCCCCGTCGTTTCCTTCGGGGCACACATAAAACACATCCGGCGAGTAGGGCTTCGGACCCCGATCCTTGCCATCCGGTGCCGAACCACGAAATTGCGAGTCGGACTGCAAGCGGAAATCGAAATTCGCGGCATCCGCGAATTCGCGGTCAAAATCGGGCGCAGTACCCCCGCGCGGCAGGAGCGAGATGTTGTCTTGCGGATACTCGGTCGGCTCTTTGCCAGTGATGGAATGGACGGATTCAATAATATTGGAAAAGCCGCCCAGCGAGACGCAGTTTTCAACCCGCGCTCCCGGACCACCCACCTTGAGTTGGAAATCGCCGAGATTGTTCCAATTGCCCCACGAGATTGTTTCGGTGATTTTTGAGGGGGCGGCCAACTGGCCGTACATTCTCGTCCCGAAGGCGTCGTTTTTATAGGCGTAGCAATTGCGGATCTCGTCGTTCGCGGGAAAATAGACACCCACCCCGGAGGATTCATAGGAAGAGACCTGCGAGTGGTTTCCATAGGCCACACAGGAGTCAACCAGGTTACCGCGCCCGTTCAATTTGGGATCGGCACCCTGGCCATTGCTGACCGCGATTCCGCCACCATTGAAGTAGGCCGTGCAATTCCGAACCACGCAGTCCTTGGCTTGAAAGAGCAAGATCCCCCAGACCACCTTCATTCCATTGTTGGCATAGCGGTAGGCGGGTGCCCAGGAAGAGTGGGAGTTGTTGAACCCCGTCGCCGCCAGTCCGTCGAGGACTACGCGGGTGGGTGACTCCAGATACAGTCCATCACCCTGGATGACACTGGCGAGATAAGGATGATCCACCGCCGGATTCCAATCTGTCGCCGAGACGGAGAGGATTTTTGATTTGGTGTCGTAGTTCCAGCGCCCCGGAGCGGCGTCGAGTTCCGTTAGATTTGGCATCCGGCTCAAACCAGACATCGTGTCGGCTTCGGTGACGGCGTGGACTTCGTGCGGACACTCCGCCTGATAGACAAATTGGAAGCCTTCGGTCTTGCGAAAAGGCCCGACTTTCACATCGCCCCGCAAGACCGCCGTGCCGGGCAACTCGGCGCGAATGACTGTTTCCTTTTCCGCCGATCCCAGATTTTTCCGATGAACCGATTCCAAATACTCACCGGGGCCGATGGTGAGCGTGTCACCGGGACTCAGCGCATCAACCCCTTTTTGCACGGTCAGAAAAGCCCGCTCCCGGCTTGTCCCCTCGTGCGTATCGTCTCCCTGTTTGCTGACAAAAAACTCCGCCGCGCTCAGCCAGGCCGGGAACAGGAAAAAAAGAAAAAGGAAACCTGCGCGAGAACTCATGGGGATACATTTACCATAAATGCCAATCGCAATCCGTCAATACAACTATGTATCATTTTCGGAAAGGGTTCAGACCCCAAAGCATGCCTCACTCCATGCAGAAAAGTGGGATTTTCCTTCCGAGCAGCGGAAGCCTTAGCAGCTTGTCTGGCAGGGTCCCCCCTTCGCTCCCAGGATTCCCATTCCAGAGAAGGCCGTTGATTCTCAGTCCGACAAGCTGCTATGGAATGGCGGGAGGCTACCGTCTCACGACGGCGGCTACGACATTAATTCGCCTTAATCGCCCTGGCCCACGACAATGTTTCCGAAGAAACAGCTTCCGGGCGAGGTGGAAGAGAAGGAGAAGGAATCCACTCCCTTGGCGACCTGTTCTTTGCTCGCAGGCCAAAAGAATGCGGTGTTGTCCGCGACGTTCTCCAGCGGATTGCCATCGAGAAAAAATCGGAAGCCCGGCACGTCCGAAGCGAAATCCCATTCCACCCGGAAGAGGTAATTCACACCGGTGGAGAGTTCCGTCGTGGAGGAAGTTGCGACCTTGTTTTGCCGGATGGTCGCCGGTTCTCCCGCGACAAAATCCGCTGCCACAAATTCATCGCCCTGATTAAGGAAGGCGTAAGCCTCCAACACCCGTTCTTCATAGGGAGTCGCATTCTGGCCGACAGTGAAGGCTGCTCCTCCTTCTTCCAGCCGGAAGTGAAACTCAAAAAAACCTTTCGCTTTGCCCCCGTTCAAAAAGGGGCGGCCCCAGCCCCGGAAAAACGGTTCCCCTTCGAGGACGTTTACGGAAATCGACGCCGGAGAATCCGGGAAGGGATTCGCCGGCAAGGTCTCCGTTGTGACCAGGCGGAGGCTGTCTGGTTTTGCTCCGCCAAGGTAGATATGCGTATTAACAAAGGCGGGAAGCGGGGCATTGGGATCGAGCGCATCCCAATCCAGAATGGGCTCAGCCGCCAGAGCGGAGATTCCGTTGACGGAGAGGGCGAAGAAGAAAATTCTGAGCGGGGAGGCCACTTTAAGAAACATAAAGCCGCGACTGGGAATCCGAAACTTGATATTGGCTTAGTTGCTGCGATGGGAGCGGGGTCCCCGGTGTCTGCGGGCAAGGGTGAAGCCAATACCAAGGGCAAACATGATCCACGTGGAGGGTTCAGGTATTGCCGTATAGTCCAAGCGCAAGGTGGTACCGGTGGCGGAAACCGAGAACGAGCCTCCTCCCAGGCTGTTCGAGAATCCGGCGGTGCCGTTTGCCGCTCCGACGTTCACGGTGAAATAATCCGACAACGGGTTGGAGAGCCCGGTGGTGTCAACACTTGCGGCGCTCACGAGTGTCCAGGACTGGCCAATCGAGTTGTCAAAGTTTGCCGCATTTCCGTTGACGTCCGGCCCGATCGAGGAAAGCGACCAGAGGTTGATATTGAATTTTGTGACGGTGCTCAGGGTGGTAAGATCGAGTGTGCCGGTCACGGTAATGGTGTCGAATGCCGTGCCGGCAGCGCCGGTAGCGTTGACAACCTGCCAGTTGTAATTTCCGCCCGGTGAAAGATCGAGGCTGCTGTAGGTTGGGTTGCCGGGGCTGTTACCCGGTGAGAGCGTTCCCCCGCTGGGTACGGTCACGGCTTTATTGATCGTTCCCGTGCCGGAAAGCGTTCCGTGGACTGTGAGAGCACCGGCCCCGCTCAGGGTGCTGTTGACAGCCACAGCTCCTCCACTGGCCACGGTTGTTCCACCCGCGACAACGATGGTTCCTACTGATATGGTGCTGCCGGTTCCGCTGGCGAAGTCGAGGGTGCTGTTGTAGGCACCTCCGGTGATCGTGGTGCCGGT
>JBGSSC010000103.1:0-1745 GCA_041737265.1 Terrimicrobiaceae bacterium
TCGTTTCCTTTGTTTCCTTCGTGTGAGGCCTGCATTGTTTTCTAAAATCCACCGTCTTTTGAGCAGGATTTGATCGGTAAGCGACAATCAACGCACCACGCGGCCGGAGCCGGAGCCTTTCATCAAGGCTTCGACTTCACCGCGGGTGGAGTAGTTGATATCTCCCTGGATCGAGTGGCAGAGGCAGGAAGCGGCGACGGCAAATGCGATGGCATCCTGCGGAGCGGATAGTTCCGGTGTGTTAAGGGCGAAGATGAGGCCTGCCCCGAATGAATCGCCACCGCCCACCCGATCCACGATGTTACGGATTTCATACGGGCGGTATTCGCCGTCGCGGACCGGGGCGAAGCTCGCCGCGCCGGTGGCGGTATCGAAGAGCATCGCTCCCCAGTTGTTATGGGAAGCGGAAACACTCTCACGGAGAGTGATCGCCACATATTTCACATTGGGAAATTGTGCCGCTATCTGACGCGCAACATCGGGATAACCCGATATGTCGAGCTTTCCGGATTCGACGTCGGTGTTCGCCGCGTGGATCCCCAGCACATCCGCCGCATCTTCTTCATTAGCAATGACGACATCCACGAAGGGAAGGATTTCCCGCATGGTGCGCCCGGCGAGAGCTTTCGAGTCGGTGCCGGTTTCCCAACCCCACAACTTTTTCCGGAAGTTGAGGTCGCAGGAAACCTGAAGACCTGCTGCTTTCGCTGCCTGTACCGCATGCAAGGTCGCCCCGGCCGATGTCTTTGAAAGCGATGGCGTGATGCCTGTCGTATGAAGCCATCCCGCCCCGGCGAAAATTCGGTCCCAGTCATAGTCGGGAGCAGGAGTCAGGCTGACAGCAGAATCCGCCCGATCGTAGATAACATTGCTTGGACGCTGGTTCGCCCCGGTCTCAAGGAAATACAACCCGAGCCGTCCCCGTTTGGTGCGAAGGATGCAGGACGTGTCAACTCCAAGTCCGGCGAAGTTCCCGACGCAGGCATCGGCCATCGGGTGCTGCGGAAGTGCAGTGACGAATCGGGCACTGGCGCCGAGTTGGGCAAGGGAGGCCGCGACATTGGATTCCGCTCCACCGAAGGTGACGTCCAGTTTGCCGGGCAGAGTCTGCCGGAACCGCAGGAATCCCTCCGGTTGAAAGCGGGCCATGACTTCGCCGAAAGTCACTATGGTTTTCATCAGGATTTCCGGGTTTGGGCAATGATTGCGGTCGCCTCCGAGGCGAGTTGTGTGATTGAGGCCCAGTCGCCTGCGCGGATTGCATCTCGTGGTGCCAACCAGGATCCGCCAAGGGCGGGGACCAGCGGGTCGGCAAGGTAGGTCGCCATGTTTTTGGCGTTAACGCCGCCAAGCGGGATGAATTGAACGCCCAGATGCAAATAGGGAGCCGCCATGGCTTTCAGAAATGGCAGACCGCCCATTGGCTCACTGGGGAAAAATTTCAGGATCCGGCACCCGCATTCCAATCCGGCCTCGATGTCGCTTGGAGTTGCGATGCCTGGTGCAAAAGAAATTCCCGCCTCCACAGCCGCGTTGATCACATTGCGGTTGAGCCCCGGTGAAACTGCAAACTCTGCGCCGGCATCTTTAACCTGCTTTACCTGCGCGGGAGTGAGCACAGTGCCAACCCCGGCAAGCATCTCGGGTACTTCCGCCCGGATCACCTCAAGGGCTCCAAGAGCCGCATCGGTACGCAGGGTGAGCTCCATCGCGTCCACTCCGCCTGCCAGCAGTGCCCGGGCCAA
>JBGSSC010000018.1:0-2813 GCA_041737265.1 Terrimicrobiaceae bacterium
ATCGAGGACGGACAATCCTGGGCCTCCGGGGGTGCCGTTCTGCGCGTCTCACCTGTGGAAGACACCGAGCAGATCGAGGGGGAAATCTCGCTGGGGGCGGGACGCGTGCTCGCAGCGGTGGTGAAGGGTGATGTTCTCTGCGTTCTGCGTGATACCACGCCACAGCATTTCTATTATTACCGGATGCCGGGCATTCCCGTTGACCCAGAGGATCAGGGCTTGTTCTTCGAGACCTATTCGCTCACAGACTTGCCGGACGTTTCACTATTGTCCTCGGTCGAGCTCCCCGGCCCGGCACACACAGTGGACACGGCCGAATTCGCGTCACCTTCTGCTGAGACCGTCGTTGCTCTTCTCCGCAACACGCCCCATTACGAATGGTTCTCCCCGATGCCAATCGTCGGCCTGCCTGAGCCGATCGCAATACCGGCTGCGGCATCCTCAAGCGTAACAGTCTCAAGCGGCGGCAGCTTGTCGATCGCCGATTCCATTTACCGCCCGTATCCGATCACCCGGCCCACAGTTACAGGAGCTCTGATGGCAATGGATATTACCAATCCCGCCGCGCCGGTTGTCGGAGCGATCCGAACGATCAATCAAGTTGCATCCCTCTCCCGCCTCTTCGCGACAGACAACCTCGTCGCAATCGGAATGGGGGTTCGTGAAAACGTGCCTACACCGACCTCATCCCGCGCCCCGGGACGGTCCCGGGTTGGCTATCGCTTTTCTGTTTATGATGTGGCCCCCGGCGGTTCGCTCACCGCCCGTCCCTTGGTTGACCTGCCGGGCCGCTTGCAAGCAGTCACCGAATTCGATTCCACCGGCGCCCTGCTCTGGACACTCCGAAGCGCCGCCCCATCAACCGCAGGAACACGGCTCGACGTTTGCACGTGGGATGGAAGTGATGCCTACCTAACCGCTTCTTTGGACCTGCCGAATCAGGTCTTTGCCGCGAAAAACCGCACGGCCTATGGATCCTCGGGCAACGCTGTCTCGAGCCACACGCTCGATGATTCTGGCCAATTCATTGAAGGACCTTCCTGGGAACTCGGGGTCGCACCGGAAGCCCTTTCGGTGGCAGAGAACACCCTCCTCGCAAGCTCGGGATTCCAACTCTTCACAACACCCAACTTCCCTCAAACCGGCTCGGACTGGCTGTCTCCGGTCGTCATGCCCGACCTGGACAGACTTGTCGGTGATGGCCCCTGGTTCCTTCCAGCGGACGATTACGGGATCGAACTCTTCCGCCCCTAATCCGACGGGAGCCGGTGCCAAGGGTGGGTTTGTTGGCAAGGGGACCCGGTGAGAAACGGGTGCCAGCGCCGCCGGATTAGAAAATATTTTGCTTCGCAAAATAGCGGGCAGGGCGTTTCAATAAATTCACGGCTCCGATACCTGCAGAGCAGTTTAACTCATGTCGTAACCACCGCCGTGAAATGGTGGCTTCCGCCATTCAATCGAGCCTCACCCACGCCCTCGCGGGCGCGGCTTGTGTGAAGCGGCAGGCCTGCATCGCCGGGCGCACCGACATTTCATGTGGATCTCAACATTGTGGCGAGGCGATTGCATTCCGTCTGAGTTCCGCGCAAAAAAGTATTTTGCGAAGCAAAATTAATTTAATCCGGCGGCGAAGGGAGGATATTTCACCCCGGTGCCCTTGCCCTCACGCTCATCTTTGTAATGGCCCACGCCGGATTAGGAGTTTTCCGCGACAAAGCGGACCTGCGGAAAATGGAGGCCGAGGTGAAAGGCGAACATGGAGTTCCACTTGTGGGCATCGAAGTCACCGAAAACCGGATGCGGCCAGGTCCTTGTGCCCCGGAGTTTTTTCAACGCACGCACGGCAGTCACATGTTCGTCCACGCTTGAGCAGAAGGCCTCAAGCTGAGCGACCCCTGCTGCGGGTGATGGCATGACCCCGGTTTTCGGGTCGATTGCTCCCGGCCCGCCGGGCTCCTCTCCACGGGTCAGGCTGACGACGATGGAAGTGATACTGCGGTTGACGATGGCATTGTGCTCGAGGACCATGAAAATCGACCACTCCCGCATGTTCTCATCGATTCCCGCCATGGCCGGCACGCGCACGGCGAGAGCCCCATCGACCGCCTGCGCGGCAACCTCCAGATAGCGGTCCCGCAGGCGCATGGTTTTCGCCTCGGTGGCCTGCCTCGTTGACAGCGTGAGCATCGTTCTCACACCTATTCTCAAAATGGGATTTGCCATGCTGTGAAATTGCCCGTTCCGGGGCCGGAAGCAAACGGAACCTTCTTTTCAGGGCCTGCGCGACAACGATTGACGCGCTGCGGGGAAGTCTTAGTGTGCAGATTGAATTCATGAACGAAGAAGCCGCCAGCCAGCCATCTCCCGTGGCAGACCTTTCCAGCCTTGAGCGGGACCTCGCACGAAGCCTTCAGCCATCCTGGGTGCAGTCCTCAGGCCCGTCGGAGAACATGTCGCGGATGACCGATCGCTTCGGAGACGGGGATCGTCCGGCACGTCCCGAACGCCGTGGTGGCGACCGGCGACCGGGAAAACGCGGCCCCGGGGGAGAAGGTCCGCGCGGGAAGGCGGGAGGCGGCTCCCGTGACCGTCGTGACAAGCGGAGGGATGACCGTGGACGGGACGACCATCGGCGCCCCGAACCAAAAGCTCCCGAGAAGCTGGCAGGCTGGGAAATCCGTTTTGTGCCGGACCCGCGGGGTCTGGAAGGCATCTCGCGTCAAATCAAAGCCTCGGGCAAGGCTTATGCCCTTTTCGATCTTGCGCGCCTCGTGCTCGAGCGGCCCGAGCGGTATCTGGTGGAATTCAAAAAA
>JBGSSC010000129.1:0-3572 GCA_041737265.1 Terrimicrobiaceae bacterium
GCCGGCAAGACCCTGCAGCGAATAAATGCCAACCAGCGCCGCCGCGACCCATCGGGCCTGCAGGCTGAAGAGAATTTCTGCGCGGGGATAAAGGATCGCAAAAGCCACGAAGACCCCGAAATTCACAAGGGAGCTGCCGACAAGGGGGAGGCCGTAGCCCATCAAACCGGCCGCGCAGAGAAGCAACGGACCCGCCAACACCAGGGAAAGATAGAGCAAACCGAACTGGCGGCGACCGAGAAATTTTTCAACTTCACGCCCGAAGACCCCCAGCAAGATAATCTGAATCACCACCCAGAATGAGGGCGGGTTCACGAAGGCATAGGTCAGAAACTGCCAAAGCCGCCCCTCGATAGCCGCTGTCTGCCAGGAAAACACCAAGGGTGCCAATACCGGATTGGAGAGCTCGGAGCCCCCTGCAACGGCCAGTGCCACGGTGGTGAGAATCATCGCCGCGAGCTGCGCTCCCGCAAGAGCTGTCGCAAAGTAAACCGGAAAGGTCCCTACCCAGGTCAGGGGGGAAGTGTTTCCCGGGTTGCGATCGGCGATCATGATTCCTGATCATAGTTTGCCCGGGGTGCGTGTTCAAGCGGCAAGGAGGTTCCCGGCACGGGTGTTGAATTCTGATCCGCCCGCGCTATGGATTGGGAATGGATTCCCATTCGCTCTTCCAAGCGGCACTTCGCCGCATCCCCGGCGGCGTCAACTCTCCCGTGCGTGCGTTTCGTGCTGTGAAGGGAAACCCGTTTTTTGTCGATGCTGCCGCAGGCTGCCGGCTGAGGACTTCGTACGGGAGGGAGCTGATCGACTACGTTGGCACCTGGGGCCCCGCCATTCTCGGGCATGCTCCCGACTGCGTGGTGGCCGCAGTCTGTGCAGCAGCCCCCGCCGGTCTGAGCTTCGGCGTGCCGAATCCGCTCGAAGTGGAAATGGCAGAGTTGATCTGCGGAATGGTGCCCTCCATAGAAAAGGTCCGAATGGTCAACAGCGGCACCGAGGCCACCATGAGCTGCGTGCGGCTGGCCCGCGGATTCACCGGCAGGGACAAAATTCTCAAATTCGAAGGGTGTTACCACGGCCATGTGGACAGCCTTCTGGTCAAAGCCGGAAGCGGCGCTCTCACCCATGGTCAGGCCGACAGTGCCGGCGTTCCCGAAGCCCTCGCCAACCTCACGGTCACGATCCCGTTCAACGACCCCGGGGCCCTGCGCGCCGTGTTTGATGTCAACCGCGGAGAGTTGGCCGCAGTGATCCTTGAACCTGTGCCTGCCAATGCGGGTCTTTATCTGCCTGAGCAAGGTTTTCTCGAACTGCTGCGCGAACTTTGCACTGCAGATGGGGCGTTGCTGATTTTTGACGAAGTCATGACCGGTTTCCGTCTGGCGCCGGGCGGTGCCCAGGAAATCTACGGGATTCAGCCCGACCTCACGGCCCTCGGGAAGGTCATTGGCGGAGGCTTGCCGGTTGGAGCTTTCGGAGGCCGCGCAGAAATTATGGATCTCCTTTCGCCCGATGGGCCGGTTTACCAGGCCGGCACGCTTTCCGGCAACCCACTGGCCATGGCCGCAGGGCTCGCTCAACTCCGCGAGTTGATCGCCGGCGGTGGTTGGTCCCGGCTGGAATCAATCGGGACAATGTTTGAGGAGCGTATGCGCCCCGCAACCGCCGGCCGGCCCCTCACCTTCCACCGCATCGGCTCAATGTTTTGCCTCTATTTCCGAGAGGGCCCGGTGCGCCATCTGGCCGATGCCAAACAAAGCGATCTGGCGGCGTTTGCCCGGTATTTTCACGGCTGTCTCGACCGGGGAATCTACTTTGCCCCCTCCCAGTTCGAGGCGGGATTTCTTTCACTTGCGCACACTGAGGCCGACATCGACGAAACCGCCAAAGTTGCAGGAGAGGTTCTCGACACAATCTTCAACTGAGCATCTGGCAGGGCTCGGCTATCAATTCGTTTTTCCAAAAGAATTCAGGACCTCACGCAAAGGAGGGGAAGGAAGCAAAGGGATGCAGAGGATAAAAAGCTGATGCCGCTATGCATCCACGGAGACCGTTGCCCGGTCTTTGTTCTGCACCATTTTGCGGAGCAAAATATTCTAATCCGGCGGCAATGACACCCGTTTCTCACCGGGTTCCCTTGCCAACAAACCCGCCCTTGGCACCGGCTCCCGCCGGATTAGGAGAGAAGTTGCGCGTACGGGCGAAAACAGGCAGTCTCCCGCCGTGAAGAGCACCCTGAACCTTCCACCGGAAGGACCAATCCAACCCGTGCCGCTCCTTACGGCACGGCAGGGACTGCTCGCCAGCGTGGGTTGCGGGATCCTCCTTGCGGTGATCGGGTGGTTCGCCTGGGCACCCTTCCCCGATTCGTCCCAGGAAGCGATCGCCAATTTGGTCAAGGCCCGTGACTTTCTTTCGGCGCAGGGTGGTGCCGGATTCTGGGGTTGGTGGAGCCCGAATTTCATGGGGGGCGCTTCGTTGGCGCCATTATGGGGCACGGTTTTTACTTCCCTCTGGATCTGGGCCTGGGCACTGGCTTTCGGAGCTTCAGCCGGGTCAAAGCTTGCAATCCTTGCCTGCATCCCGGTGGCGGCAGGGGCGATGTTCGCCTTCATGAAGCGCCTGTGCGGCAACGCCGGCACTTCGTTCCTGGCGGCTCTGGCTTATGCCATGGTTCCGAGCTTATGGGTGCGCGCGATGGGGGTCGAGCACGTGGTGATTGTCTGCGCGATGGCAATCCTGCCCTTTGTTTTTCTTGCCTTCTTGCGGTTGGCCCACCGTCCCAGCGCACTTTCCGCATTCCTTCTCGGCATTGCGGCGTCGGCACTTGCACTCACCTACTCCAAGGCTGCTTTGCTCGCAGCCCCAGCCCTGTTGGCCTTCGCCTGCTGGGCGGCTTGGAAAACGTGCGGTGTCTCGGCGTGGATGCGGCCGCGGGTTCTGATTCCGGCTGGATGCGCGGTGATTCTCCTTGGGGTGCTTCCAAACCTGCCCGCCCTTCGGGAGTCGGGATCGGCGGTGCTCTTCGAGTTCGGGCCGCTCGCGGGGTGGCAGCAATCGTTCTCCACAAAATCCGCGCTGCATCTTTTCGACCGTCTTGGAAATGCAGGAAGGGAGTTCCGCCCGGACTTTGCGGCGTCCACGGGGGCGGGTGGAGCTTACCTTGGTGCGGTTCCCCTGGCCTGCCTTGCTGCGGTGTTGATCTGGCGGAGGCGCCTGTTTGCAAACGATTCCCGCTCGTTCGCGAACCTGCGCGTGACGGGCGGGTTGACACTGTTTTCTCTCTGGCTGTCGCACGGTCCCTTCAGCGTGTTGAGCGGGACCCTCCGGGCTGTGGAGTCCTCGGCATTGGCTGCAGATATTTTTCCGGCTGTGCTTTGGTTGCTGCTTGCAGCCCAGGGATGGATCATCGTTGCGTTGCTCCCTCCCACCATGCCGCTTCGCAAGGCGTTTGCGATCCTGTTGCTTGCCATTTATTTTTTGATCCCGGGGTTTGGGACCATTTCCGGACTGCCTCTTTACTCAAGCATCCGCGCGCCTTTTGACTTTTATCAGGTTGCGGGAGTCCTGTG
>JBGSSC010000147.1:0-2347 GCA_041737265.1 Terrimicrobiaceae bacterium
ACCGGCAACGACCTTGCGACACATTTGGAGAATGTTTCTGCTGTCGCAGAGCCCTGAATCCTCTTCTCTCGCTGGGTCGGCACGCTGCTAACCCCAATGGAGGAGTTGGATTTCTCGTCCTTGCTGAAGCCAGTGGGCGAAGTCCGGGACACAGGAATGGTAATGGATCAGGATCTGAGATATACAGTCGGCTTTTTCCTGAGGCATTGCTTTGCCCACGCTTGCCCTTGGCACAGGCTCCCGGCGGATTAGGGATGGTCGTGGTGATGGAGCTGCGGGATCGCGCGCCACATGTATTCCGCTCCGCTGACTAAAGTGAAGAGGCCGGCAGCTGCGATGGCATAGAAGTGTCCCTCCAGCTGAAGCATGACCCACGCGATGGCTATCATTTGAAGGGCTGTCGCGATTTTTCCGCTCCAGGTGGGGTGGACCTCAAGGGTGCCGTTCAGGTGTTTGAGCACAACACATCCGAGCAAAATGACAGCATCCCGGGTGATGACCAGAACTGGAAACCAGAGGGGGAACTTAATCGGCCAGCCGCAGACGCTGAGAGTAATGATGGCTGAGAGGAGCAGGCCTTTGTCGGCGATGGGATCCAGCACGGCTCCCAACGCCGAACGCTGGCCAAATTTCCGGGCGACCCAGCCGTCGAGTCCGTCCGTGACCGAGGCAATAAGAAAAGTGAAGATCGCCGCAATCCGCTGCCATTCCTTTGGATTCCCTTCGGCGACTCCCCGTCCATAATACACGGCGAAAAGTACAAACACCGGGATAAGAAAAATCCGTGAAATGGTCAGTCGGTTCGCGAGGGTCATAAAAATTTCCGGGTGGAAGGTCTCGTCCTTCATCGAAGTTTGTGCGTTGAATAGACGTTGTGCAAGCGTTGACCGGTGAGCCAGGCGATCTCCTTTGGTGTGAGGGGATTTATTGTCGGCGACCGGTCTGGATGAATGGTCGTGCCTCGGTGGTTGAGCCGTTTTCCTCCTGCTTCGATGGAGGCCGGGTCCATGGGGTGGCGGGGGAGGACGGATGCGGGAAGGGGTTGTTGCTTAATATCCTTGGTCTTCTTGAGCCGCCGGACGGCGGGGAGGTGAACGTGGCGGGGCAGCGTGTTGCCGGGCTAGCGCCGGGCGAACTAACCGTGCTCCGGAACCAGACGTTCGGATTTGTTTTTTCGCAGCCCGCGTTGTTGCCGTCGTTTACGGTAATCGAAAACGTGGCGATGCCCCTTTTCCGGATCCGGGGAGAAGATCCGTCCATTGCAAGGAAGCGATCCCTCGAGGTGCTCGAGTTTTGCGGCGTGGCCGGCCTGTGCGATTGTCTTGCCGGGCGTTTGCTGCCGAGGGAATCAGCCCGGACGGCTTTGGCTCGGGCTCTTGTCCATGGTCCAAAGATCCTTGTGGGGATTTCACCCAGGCTAGAGGACGAGATTTTACCATTGGCACGGCGGGTGGCAGAAGAACTTGGAGTTTGCGTGCTTTGGGCCGGCGGGACCGCGGGGTTGGAATGTTTCGCACACCGAATCATTCACTTTGACCGGGGAAGAGTCTCGGGGGAGATCGTACTCCAATGATCCATCTTGCCGAGCCTGCTTCGACGAAGTCTTCCAATCTGGCATTTGCACTCCGTTGCCTTCCTGCGGACCGAAGAGAACCCTCTCTGATTTTTTACCGGTTTTGCCGGGCCATCGATGACATTGCCGATGATCCCTCCCTTCCTGCCGAATCCCGCATGGCCTTGTTGCATTCCTGGAGGGAAGCCCTTGAGTCGGAAGCCGGCTTGCCCGTGGAGCTGGCCCAGGTGATACGGGATTACAGGATTCCCCGTTCCCTCCTGCTTGAGATCCTGAGCGGTTGTGAGTCGGATATTTTACCTCAGCGCTTTTTGACGATGAACGATCTGCGGACCTACTGCTGGAGAGTCGCCTGTGCGGTGGGGCTTGTCAGCATCCGTATTTTTGGCTGCCGCGACCCGCGGAGTGAATCCTACGCATTGCATCTTGGCTACGCGCTGCAATTCACAAATATTTTGCGGGATGTCGCTGAGGACGGGGCCCTGGGGCGAGTCTACCTTCCGGGTGATTTGCTTTCAAAGCACGGCGTGGACCCTGCGAGTCTATGCAACGGGGAGGGGAGTCCCGGAATGGCGGGATTGGCAATGGATTTTGCCACCTATGCAGAGGCCGAGTTTGCGGCGGCGGATGTATCTTTACCTTCTGCTGACAGGAGGAGGTTACTACCTGCCGAAATCATGAAGGCCGTATACCGGCGACTTTTGGACAGGATGAGGGGAGGGGGATTTGATGTCATGAAACGTCGCTACTCCCTTCCAAAACGCGAAAAGTTTC
>JBGSSC010000171.1:0-3018 GCA_041737265.1 Terrimicrobiaceae bacterium
TGCCAATCTGCTCCGTGGCAAAGAAAAACCCATTTATACCCCGCACTGCGACACCGGCGATTTCGTGATCGTGATCAACGCCGAAAAAGTGCGTGTCACCGGCAAGAAGGAAGAGCAGAAAACCTACATGAGCTTCTCCGGCTACGTCGGCGGACACAAGAGCGAGACTTTCGAGGCCCGCCTCCAGCGCCGTCCGGAACTTCTGATCGAGCGGGCTGTCCGCGGGATGATCCCCCACAACCGGCTTGGCAGTGCAGTCTATCGCAAGTTGAAAGTTTATCGCGGCACCGAACATCCTCACGCCGCACAAAATCCCAAAGCCGCCTAATTTCCATGCCAGACACCATACTTACCTCGGGCCGGAGAAAATGTTCCGTTGCCAGCATCCAAATGAAGCCGGGCACCGGCACGATCAAAGTCAACGGCAAGGATTTCCTTGATTATTTCCCAAGCCTTTCCATGCAAAACACGATTCTTCGTCCGCTGGAAATCGCGAATGCGGTTCACGGCTTTGATATCGAAGTCAAGGCATCGGGCGGCGGAATCAACGGTCAGGCGGGAGCCCTTCGTCTTGCCCTAAGTCGTGCACTGGTTGAGAAGGATGAAACTCTCCGTCTTCAGCTCAGGGAGGAAGGCCTTCTCACGCGCGACCCGAGAATGAAAGAGCGCAAAAAATCCGGCCAACCGGGTGCCCGCAAGCGCTTCCAGTTCTCGAAACGCTAGGATCTGTCATGAGTTCGAACTACCGTATCGCCGTAGTTGGCGCGACGGGTGCTGTCGGGCTTGAGATCCTCCGGGTATTGGAGCACAGGAAATTCCCTGTCTCTTCGCTCAAGCTCCTTGCATCGCCGCGTTCGGCAGGCAAGCCACTTATGTTCTGCGGCGAGGAGATTGCTGTGGAGGCGCTCCATGTCGATTCATTTGAGAACGTCAACCTGGCGTTCTTCAGCGCCGGCTCGGGAATTTCAAAAGAATATGTGCCTCTGGCGGTGAATGCCGGAGCCATCGTCGTGGACAACTCGTCGGCATTCCGGATGAACGCGAATGTTCCGCTGGTCGTGCCTGCCATCAACGGACCCGACGCGCTCACGCACAAGGGCATCATTGCCAATCCCAACTGCACGACGGCCATCACGCTCATGGCACTCGCCCCGCTTCACAAGGCTTTCGGGGTGCGAAAAATTTTTGCTTCGACGTACCAGGCGGTTTCCGGTGGCGGTGCACGCGCGATCGAAGAGCTCCGCCTCCAAACAAAGAGGGTATCCGGCGGGCACGATGCCGAGCCCGAAGTCTTCCCCCACCAGATTGCATTCAATGTGATCCCGCAGGTTGATTCGTTCGGAGAAAATTCCTACACCCGTGAGGAGATGAAGATGCAAAATGAAGGCCGGCGGATTTTGCACCTTCCAAACTTCCGGGCTTCGGTGACCTGCGTGCGCGTTCCGGTTTACCGGGCGCACTCGATAGCGGTGAGCGCGGAGTTTGAGCGTCCTGTCGATGTGTGTGCTGCCCGCGAGGCCATTGCCGCGTTTCCTGGAGTGCAGGTTCTGGACAACCCGGATTCGAGCATTTACCCCATGCCCCTGGATGCGGCGGGCAAGGACGACTGCTTCGTTGGCCGGATCCGAATTGATTGCGCGATGGATAACGGCCTCGCTTTCTGGGTTTCCGGCGATCAGCTTCTGCGCGGCGCGGCGCTCAATGCCGTCGAAATCGCAGAGCTGCTGCTTTAGACTCCCTGAAATTTCCTAATTGATGCGTTTGAGTCAACTCATGCATTCGTTCTGTTGCCCCGCTTTCTTCCTCAAGAAATCCCAATGACTTTTCGCGGCGAAAAGTCTTTTAGCCAGGCACTGGAAATCGGGGCTGAAAGCCATTGAGCCCGACAAAGTTTGAGCAGGCCTTGGTTGCCTCCCGGCGGCACTGTCGAGTTGCCCACTGGAAGGTGCTCTTGCGCGTTGGTCTTTGCCTCGCTGGAACTTGGGCTGACAGGCTTCCCCCTGCGCGTATTGGCCGGGGGCTTTTCCGGGGAGCATTCCGGACCGCTCTGGTTTTTTTTTTGCTTGCCCAGGCCACGATTTCTCAAGTCACCGCGACAGAAGAGCTTCAAAAGTTCACACCCTGTACGCTCGTTGACGCCGATTGGGCGGATGGTGACAGCTTCCCTGTCCGGCTGCCCGACGGAAGGGAAATCACCGTGCGGTTTTACGGTGCCGACGCCATCGAATTGCATGTCCGCAACGACACCGATGCCGACCGGCTGCGGACGCAGCGCCGCTATTTTGGACTCTCAGCCAGGGAATCGGAAGAGTCGATTGCCGTTGCCAAAGAGTTTGGTGCGAAGGCAGCCGAGAGGGTCCGCGATCTGCTTGAAAAACCCTTTACCGTTTATACCTCCTTCGCCGATGCGCGGGGCGATGCCGACTACCCAAGGGTCTATGCTTTTCTGGAAACCGCCGGGGACCGGGACCTTGCCTCCCAGCTTGTCGAGGAAGGCCTGGCCCGGGCATTCGGCGTTTATCGTTCCACTCCCGCGGGGCTTTCATCCGATGCCTACCGGGAACAGTTGCGGGATTTCGAGCTGACTGCCGCAGGCAACCGCCGCGGCATCTGGGCGGAAACCGACTGGGCCTCGTTGCCGGAGGAGCGCAATGATCAGCGCTCCGAGGACAACGAGCGGGCCATTGCAACCGGGGCCAAGCGGACACCGACAAAGCCAATCGACCCCAACACTGCTTCGCGGGACGAATTGATGAGCCTCCCGGGAATCGGGGAAGCGATCGCAAACCGCATCATCGAAGCCCGTTCAGACGGCCCGTACAAGACGCCTCAGGACCTTGCCCGCGTTCGCGGCATCGGCCCTTCGGCCCTGGAAAAACTCGCTCCTTATCTGGTCTTCCCCTAATCCGGCGGGAGCCGGTGCCAAGGGTGGGTTTGTTGGCAATGGGACCCGTTGAGAAACGTGCTCACTCCGCCGCCGGATTAGAAGTATTTTGCTGCGCAAAATGGAGGGAAACG
>JBGSSC010000177.1:0-3107 GCA_041737265.1 Terrimicrobiaceae bacterium
CACCCAATGGGTGGCCGAAATGTCAGGCCGGCTCGGAGGGCTGCCCGTTTTTGCCGTTGTGATCCTCGCCGCGGCGGTGATCCTCTTGCTCACCGAATTCACAAGCAACACCGCCACAACAGCGGCCTTCCTGCCGGTGGCTGCTGCTTTGGCGGTCGGTGCCGGCGTGAGTCCCGTGGTCTTTGCGGTGCCGGTCGCGTTGTCGGCGAGTTGTGCATTCATGCTTCCCGTCGCAACCCCCCCCAATGCGGTGGTTTTCGCTAGCGGCAGCGTAACCCTTCCCCAAATGGCCAAAGCCGGCATCTGGCTTAATGTTTCTTTTCTCCTCTGGATGCCGGCACTCGTCTATTTCTTGGGACGTCTGGCCTTCGGAAACACTCCCTAATCCGGCGGGGGCCGCCGGATTAGAAAATTTTGCTGCGCAAAATGGGGGAGAACAAAGATCGGGCCACGGTCTCCATGGATGCATAGCGGCATCAACTTCATAATTTTATCCTCTGCATCCCTTTGCTTCCTTCCCCTCCTTTGAAAGCCTGGCCGGCGCTTTGCGTCCGTTGCAGGGGTGAGGCACTGCATTGTTTCCGGAAGTCTTGCGCTTTTTGCGAAGCAAAATTTTTCTAATCCGGCGGCAATGGCACCCGTTTCTCCACGGGTCCCATTGCCAACAAACCCACCCTTGGCACCGGTTCCCGCCGGATTAGGCTTATCAGGCCGGCATCTTGGCCGCGTAGTATTCGAAGCTGTCCACTAAGGCCAGCCAACTGGCCTCGATGATGTTGTCGGAGACTCCGACCGTTCCCCATGTGCGGTTGTCGGCGACCGAAAGGATATGAACCCGGGTGCGTGCCGAAGTTCCGCTCGTACCGTCCACGATGCGCACCTTGTAGTCCGCAAGCCGGACATTGTCGATCCAGCGGTAGAACGGGCGCAGGGCTTTTCTCAAGGCCGCATCGAGCGCGTTCACGGGACCATCTCCCTCTTCGACGGTGTATTCAGGCGCTCCGTTGACGAGAAGCTTCACTGTCGCTTCGCAGGGATCCGAACCGCCTTTTGTGCGGCGGAAATGGCAGTGGTATTCCTTGAGTTCGAAGAGCGGGCGGTGAAGTCCGAGACTTTTCCGGAGGAGCAATTCGAAGGAAGCCTCGGCTGCCTCAAATTCACAGCCGGCTGCTTCCGCTTCTTTCAGCTCGCGCAATACCTTGGCGACTTCCGGCGATCCCTTGGTGAGTGGAATACCGAATTGCTCCGCCTTGACGAGCACGTTGCTCTGTCCCGACATATCGGAAATCACGAAGGCCTGACGGTTCCCGACGGAGGCCGGCTCGATGTGTTCGTAAGCGCGTGCGAGCTTTTGGACAGCATGCACATGCAGGCCTCCTTTGTGTGCGAAGGCAGCATCGCCGACATAAGGAGCACGGATGTCGCGGGGCACATTGGCCAATTCGTCAAGAAAGGCCGAGAGATCCCTGAGCCCTTTCAGGTCGGGCACCATGGGATGGTTCAGCTTGAGCTGGAGGGTCGGGATAAGCGTGGTGAGGTTGCAATTGCCGACCCGCTCGCCGTAGCCGTTGATGGTGCCCTGTACTTGCACTGCACCGGCGCGCACCGCGGCGAGGGCATTGGCCACCCCCAGCCCGCTGTCATTATGGGTGTGAATACCAATCACCCGCCCGGGACCTGCTGCAGCAGTGGTAGCTTCAGCGACGAATTCAGGCAACGAGCCGCCGTTCGTGTCGCACAAAACCAGCGCGTCAGCCCCGGCATCCGCCGCCGCACGCAGCGTCTCGAGCGCGTAGGCCGGATCGTCCCGGTAGCCGTCAAAAAAGTGCTCGGCATCGTAAAAAACCTCCCGCCCTTCAGCTTTCAAATAGGCAACGGTGTCGGAAATCATCGCCAGGTTCTCTTCGGCAGTCACACCGAAGACTTCGGTCACGTGAATCCGCCACGTCTTCCCAACAATGGTGACGACGGGAGTTCCTGCGTCCAGGAGTGCGCGAACTTGCGGGTCATCCTGCGCTTTGAGGTTTCCGCGGCGGGTCATGCCAAATGCCGCAATCTTCGCGCGTTTCCACGAATGGCGTGCCGCCTCCTCAAAGAACGCGGCGTCCTTGGGATTGGAGCCCGGCCACCCGCCCTCAATGAAATCGATGCCGAAGTCGTCAAGCCGCTCCGCAACACGCATCTTGTCGAGCACGGAAAATGAGATGCCCGTGCCCTGAGTGCCATCGCGCAGGGTGGTGTCGTAGAGGCTGACTGTACTCATGAAAACGGGAGAATTCGGCCGGCAGGGAGCCCGGCCGATCGTCTCGGAATGATTGCGCGGAGAAAGGGACCGCTATTCGTCGTCCTCTTCCGCGTCAAGGACCTCGTCGGCTTTGCGTGAGAGGCGGTTGGAGAGAATGAAGAAGCTGGGCACCCAGAGGCCGATGAAGATGCCAAAGCGTTCGCCGTAGGCCCGGTTTTCACGCGATGCGGTAAACCACGTCACGATCGACGCGATGATGGACAAGAACCCCAGATAGAGGCAGATGTCTGAGAGGAGGCGGAGGTTTTCCCGGTTGTAGGCACAACAAACGGGCTTGATGTATTTTTCTAAGTCGCTCTTTTCCATTGGAGGGCTAGCATACAGCCTTCCGCGAGGGCGTCAAATCCCGACTTCGCACCCAACTTCTCTATGAAAAAACCAATCATCGCCATCGTTGCCATTCTGGCCGTCGTCGTCGCTTCGTTCCTCTATGTCCGGAGCCAAATGGGAATCGGAGACCCCGCCCGGCTTTTGCCCCCCGGCACAGTGGCCTTTTCAGCACTCCCCGACCTCCCCCGCTCGATCATGCGCTGGCCAAAGACCACGCTCGCGAGGATTGGCGCCGAGCCGGAGATGAAAGCCTTTATGGAGAAACCGCTGGCAGTCCTGCAGCGTGAACGCGGAGGAGACGAAGCCATTGACATCCTCCTCGGCCTGAAGCCGGCACGACTCTACGCCGCAGCGCTCTCGGTCGAAGGCGCGCAGCCCGCCATGCTGGTCGGATTTCAGTTCTGGGGAGGTCGCGGCGAATTCGAGAAGGCGATTGCGCGGCTCCGGGCACAGGTCTACGGGGCGGGAAACC
>JBGSSC010000024.1:0-12956 GCA_041737265.1 Terrimicrobiaceae bacterium
ATCCTGCACGAAAAAATCATCCAAAAGGCCCGCATCACTTCCAACGGCAATTATTTTGTTGGGTTCCCGAGTCTGGGCGAAAATCTCGACATCCTCTCGGCCATGCGGGACCCGCAAGAGCTGATGATGGATTTGGTGGAAAGGCCCGACTGGGTCAAAGAAAAGATTGCTGAGATCAACAAAGCCTATTTCGAAGCCTACAACCGGATCTACGATATAATCAAACTGGAGGATGGCAGTTCCGCATTTGCAGGGCTGGAGCTGTGGGGGCCGGGCAAAACCGCGCTGCTGCAGTGTGATTGCTCAGCGATGATTTCACCCGGCATGTTCGACGAATTTGTCCTCCCAGCCTTGTCCGAACAATGCCGCTGGCTCGACCACTCGATGTATCATTTGGACGGAATCCAAGCTCTGTGCCACCTGGACAGCCTGCTGGCTATTCCCGAATTGGATGCGATCCAGTGGACGCCCCAGGCGGGTCAGCCACTTCCCGGGGACAAGTGCTGGTACGGACTCTACAAACGGATACTATCCGCGGGAAAATCCATTCAAGTCAATGGAGCCCACATTGACTCGGTTGTGCCGCTGCTGGACGAGATCGGCACCCGAGGCGTCTACATCTTCATCGACAAGGTCGACACCGAGAAAGAAGCCGAATTTTTACTGGAAAAATATTACGTCTGACGATGACCAGGCTTGTCGAGCAAAGCCCGAAAATATGCGGATGAAATATTCTCACTCGGGAAGGAACCGCTGTTAACCATCCGCCCTCGCTTTGTCACCGCAGTCTGTGCCTGTATCTTACGAGGGACCATGGACCGTTCTTGCGAGTGAACTTTCCAACGATTTTATCCGTGCGATTGTGGCTGCGCAGGCGCATTTCAATATCATCGGTATGCCCGATGTAAAATTTGACATTTGGATTTTGAAGGACGTAGACCCAGAACATGGTGGGGAAAAATGGCTCCCCACGCACACCTCATAACGAACATTTTCTCTCCCTTCGATTTCCCGGAGAGCGTTTGCAGAAAAAGGGATAGTGAATTCCGAGTCCTAAAATCGTTTGATTTTTCGCTTGCACAACCCATTGTTTCGCCTATGCCCAAATCCCGCGACGATAAAGCCGGATTCGCTGCACTGCCCCTCGCGGGGGTCGCCTTGTTTTCCGCCAGCACGGCCTCGGCGGATTTTCGATTCCATAAAAGCCAATGAAGCCCCACCAACACGACCATTCACATCGCGCCCAGCCCGTGATGAACCGTCGGGATTTTCTTCGCATGGCCGGGGCAACGGGTGCGGCGATGGTCGTTGGCGGAGCCAAGCTGATGGCTCAGACGACGCCGACCGGACCGGGGGCGATCCGGTTCGCGGTGATCGGGGATTTCGGCCAAACATTCCCTGACGAGATTTTTCCCATCGATCACGTGGGGGCGATGATGCGTAGCTGGAACCCGGATTTCATCGTTTCTGTCGGAGACAATAACTATCAGCTTGGCCTTGCTGAGACGGCCGATGTGAATATCGGCAAAAATTTCACCGGCTACATTTATCCGAAGACCACGGAGATCCTCGTCGAATACCCGTATCCGCTAGGTGCTCCGCTCTACAACAGGTTCATCCCCTGCCTGGGAAACCACGATTACGGCGACGTGCAGAACACGCATATTCCAACGCCCGCCAACGTGGACTTGAGTCAACCATATCTCGACTATTTCCGGCGTGCTCTCCGCGAGGGACTTCCTGCAGCGCCCAACACCACAGTGACCTTTGCCGACAATGCTGTCGGGCAGACCTACAGGCACAATCTTTTCACCGGGCACGTCGAGGACTATGCGCCATTCAGCGAGACGCAAAATCTGCGGTTCTTCGACGTGCGGCTTGGCACGGAATCAGGCCCGAGCTCGGTGCATCTTTTCATCTTCGACAGCAATCCCACGACCCCTTACGGGCAATTCCCGCACGACAGGCCGGTCCCGAACCGCGACGGATCAAACAGCTCCTACACAGAGGTCGCCGCCCAAGGCGCATGGCTTCAGCAGCGTCTGGCGGCCAGCACCGCGCGCTGGAAAATCGTGATCTTCCACGACCCGCCCTACAACTCTGCAGCCGGCGCTGAAAACGCTGTTTACCAATATGCCTACATGCGCTGGCCGTTTCAGGCATGGGGCGCAACGGCGGTCATCAGCGGGCACGTGCATAATTACGAGAGGCTGGAAATGCCGGACGCGAACGCGAACGGGGAGCCGGTTTACGGCAACCCAACGATCCCGTATTTCGTGAACGGGGCCGGAGGCTTCATCCCGGAGCAGGGATTCGATCCTTCCTATGTCATCAACGGCAGCAAAGTGCGCGTCTCTGAATACGGGGCGCAGCTTGTCACGGCGGATGAAAACTCGATCAATTTTCTCTTCTTCGACCTCGACGGCGTCCTGCGCGATGTGAAGACCATTTACGCCGATCCTCAGAGCGGGGCCCCGCAGGTGGAGTTCGGCGGGCGCGAATTTCCGGTCAATGCCAGTGCCGGGACGGTGCAGATTCCCGTGATCCGCCTGGGCGATGTGAGCCAGCCGCTCACTGTGAATTTTGCGACCGTGGACGGGACGGCAATCGCAGGCACCAACTACACGGCCGCCAGCGGAACCCTCCATTTCGCCGCCAACGAGAGCGAAAAAACGATTCCGGTCACGATCAATCCCCCGCCGGCTTTCGGGCCGGGAACCGTGCCGTGGGAATCCCTCATATTCTCGATCACGCTCTCGCTGGTAAACTCTGGAAGCATCGGCTTTTTCAATTTCGCCTCGGTGATTCTGGTCAACACCGTGGACACCCCGCTCACGAACCAGGACGTCTTCATCGTCCAGACCTACCGGGACCTCTTTCAGGCCGATCCCACCCCTGCGGAACTCGCGGCCGCCAGAACCACCATCGGGACCCCGGACGCTGCGCTGGATAGGGCGAAATGGATCTACCAGTTACTGATCTCGAACTACGCGGCGGAGCCGGTTTTCCCAGTCGTACAAATTTATGCGCCGTTCATCCTCTCCCCCATCGCCGTGGCGGAGAACCGCGCGATTCCGCCCAGCTTCGCGGACCTGCAAAACGGTATCAATCTTTATCGCGAATCCACGGGCACGGACGACGCCATCGCGACGATCAGCACGGCCTTCAACCAGAACTTGCTGGAGGTTTTCAACAACAAGGCTCCGGGTTTTGCGACGGACAACATGATCTTTGTGCAGACCATCTACCTTGCCGCGATCAAAAAAACCTCCACGGATTTCTCGCAGGCAAACCTTTCTTCCGCCGCGAACCAGGCGGATCTTGATTACTGGTTGCCGCGCCTGGCCTGCAGTTCGCCCGCCGAGCTCACCGCCAAGCGCAACCTCATGCTCGGCCGGATCTCCACGCAGAGCTTCGATCCGCCGCCGGTTTCCGGAATGACGCCGTTCGATCTCACCGCGACAAACAAAAATGCCGTGCTCGTCTCGATCGCGCTGGCAGGTCTCCTCCGCCGGCAGTTGACGTATCCGGATTTTTTCAACGGATACTTGTTTCCGGTAGACCAAGGGGGGGAGACGATCCTCATCGACCATATTTACAACATCATCCAGTCGTCGGGCTATGCGGCACGATTCCGCGTGACTTCCTACGAGGGGTTCATCGACTCGGCCAAGAGCGGGCTGTCGGCCGCGCTGAAGCTTCCGGGAGCCGACCCCGAGGGAGACGGCTTCACCAACCTTCAGGAGTATTCATTCGCCCTCAACCGCCAGTCCGCCACCGGCCCCTCCGTCACCGAAATCGATATCGAAAGCTCCGGAGGACACGACTACGCGCTCTTCTCCTACCGCCAGGCCGCGAATGTCAAACGCGTCGAGTTTCTCGTCCAGACCTCCACGGATTTGAAAACCTGGTCGGTCGCCTCAAATGCTGTCGCCGACGGTGGCGTGGACATGGGCAGCTACATCAAAAGGCGCGTCCGGATCCCCGTCCTCTCCCCGGCCGGACGCCTGTTCATCCGGCTTCTCGTTCGCCCGAAACCCTGAGCAATCTGCTCATCGCCTGAGGCAGGCTCGATCACCAAGTAGATGCGGAGTTCTGCGGGTCGGGGGTGCTTAGGATGCAGCTTGCCTTTCGTATTCAAAATCCAAGCTCCCCGCATACTCGAATCATAGAAATTCTGATAGAGAGTCGCCCATCTGTAAGTCCCTGATTCTGAGAATCGAATCATTTTTTGAGAACTGAGCGTCAAAGGATTCCGGCCTATCGAAACTTCGGCCTTGAGGACTTTTGGAACCCGAGGGTGACTCTCAGGGCCTTTCGAAATCATGTTTCTGCATTGCCTCGGGGGAATTCATTTTTTCCTTTGAATTCGGCGCTTTGGATTTGAAAAAATCAGCAACTACAGACTACCTGTTGGGTTGAATGCAGACATGTGGTCACCCCTCATCCCCTCTCTCCGGCTTTTTATTTTATTGGTCCTGTTTTTTCCAGGTGCGTCGCCTCTCCACTCCGCGATCCCACCTAAGGACAGCCTTCAGATACTGAAAGGCACCATTTCCAAGCTTCCGGAGTCAACGACTGCGGAAAAGGCCAAGAACGGGGTGCTAAGGGTAACGCTGGAGAGGGCCGAGATGGCTCTTGGAGAGGGGAAAACAGATACGGCTAAAGACCTCTTAAGCGACGTAAACGCTGGTTTGGCGTTGGATGCAGATGAAATGGCGGGGGTGAACGAAAAGGCCGAGCATGTCATGGCTCTTGCGCCTGTCCCAGTCCGTGAAGGAAACCCCTATCTTGATAGCCTTGTTGAAAGTGCACGCAAGGAACTGGCGACACCGGAAGAGGCTTGGCCATCCAAAGATTCCGGACTGATTCCCACGGATTTCTCCAAACCCCGGGAAACTCGCGATGCGGCTTCAACGATGAGAAATTGTATTTGGCTTTACGCAAATGATGCGAGTCCGCTCAAGGGCGATCCCGAAATCCTCAAACGGATTCTGCGCCGGGCGGGTGCGTTCATCGACGCCTATGATGAGGCAGGCAGCGGCAGCTCACAAATCTTCGATCAGTTTGCCATCGAAGAGGCGATCAGCGGCCTCTGCGAGTTCAGGACGCTTTACCCCGGCTTGATCCTGCCCGGACAGCGGGAGAAATGGGATCGTGCGCTGCGGAAAACAGCCGACCGATTGTGGAAAGGGAAGACCGGTCGCAAATCGATGGAAACAGCTGAGGCATGGAATCTCAACATAGAGACTGCACAGATGGTTGCCGTGCTCAGCTTGGGATACTACACAGGAAACGACGAGATGGTGGCAAAGGTGCTCTCGCATGCGGACCGGGTGATCTCACGCATGAAGCCCGACGGTGGATTTCCGTATCACGGCACAGGGAATCCGGCCTGTAATTACCACAATGTGCTCCTTGCCAGCCTCACGCGCATCTACGGATTGAGCGGCTATGAGCCGATCAGGAAAGCGCTGGCGGATATGCAGTGGAAGGGTCCCGTCATGGGAAGGACCGACGAGTTCTGGACAACGCCATTTTATAAAGCCTACCGGTGGAATACTGCCATGGGAACCGAGGCGGGTGTGGAAGCCGTGGCGGCGCTCAGTGGGAATGGCTATTTGCGCACGTTGCTGGATCGGGACAACAAGCGGATAAGCCGGGATCAAATCGAATGGTATCGGAACGACATCAAACCGATTCCGTTGCCGGACAATTACACCATCCCTGATCGCAACGTCGGAGGGCCACGCGCTTGGTATGGAAACTTTACGTATGCCGGAAGTTTCCGCCCACCGCCGCCGACCGAGGGCGGGCCCAACACGCTGATGGGCGCTATGACCTTGGATGGTTCCGCTGGGCGGGTGAATTCCATCCTCATGGGGGTCACGCCTCGGGTGCGCATCCTTCCTGCCGACGTGACCGATGCCAACGGGGACATCTTCGATAGCGCCTGGGCCCATCTTTCCACCGACATGGCTGGAGCCGCGTGTGTCGGGAAGCAGTTCAGCGCCTGTTCGGCCGCCTACACCTTGGCCAGCCGGCGTTTGCGCGCCTCTTTGGGAACGGCTTCCGACTGGCGCACGGAACAAATCTGGATCGGACTGCCCGACCGTATCGTGGGTTTGGTCACGATGCGGCCAACCAAGGATGGAGCCTCTGCTTACGAATTGGCTGGTGTGCTGCGATTGATTTCAGGAGGCGCGACAGGTGCGCTCGTTCCAAGGAGCCTGGAGAAGATTTCTGCAAATTCCTACCGCTACGGCCAACTGGAAATCACCATTCACTCCTCCAACTATGCGGGCTGTGAGGCGCGCTCGGTGGATTACCGGAGAGAGCAGTATCCCGCAACGGAATTGACATTAACCGCCACGGGAACGGTAGGAGCAAAGCACGAGTCAAAAAGCTATCCTGCGGATACATGCCTGACTTTCGTGGTGGAGGTACGGCCTTCCTGGGCGGGCGGCCAAGCCACGGTTTCCACCGCGTCGCCGGAAAATGGTATCTTAACCCTCTGCGTCACGTCTGGTACCAGAACGATTCGAGTCCTCTACAACCCGGGAAAGGACGCTAAAACCTGCTCAGTCCCGGTTGATCTTCCAAACGGACTCCGCACCTCCGTTCGCTTTTCCAACGGGGAATCCGCCAGTGCGCCGCAGCCGGAGCTTCCCGCCAAAGTGGAATTGCAGCCGGGCGAAGAAGCGGTCTATCTGGCAAGCGACGACCCGCAGGATCACGAACCCGGTTGGACGTCATTTGAACAGATGGTGAATTCTCACCTCCCCGCTCCAGCGAAATAGAATTTGCCCTCTGGATTTTGCAGAATGTAACCCCCAAACATGGCAGGAGAAAATGGCTCCCCTTGCACGACGTTGTTCGAAATTCGGATAGAGAGTGGGCCCTTATCAAACGTCTATCTCAGAATGATTTGCCGGTTTTGCGAAATTAGATGGTGAGCCCTTACCATGCTGCAAATCGCTCGAAAATACCCTCGTTGGACCGACTGGACTTCCTTCCGTAGCAGAGGCAGAGTCGCGTCCATGCCACGAAAATCCAGTCAGAAATTGAACGATCTCCTGTATCCGCGTATATTGTCATTGCCAAGGCCGGTCAACGCTCGCTATCACCTTCACCCCTCCGAAATGACTCCTGATGAGCGCTTCGACCTGATTGCCGATATTTTTGCCGAAGCCTACCTGCGAATCCGCATGGAGGATATGAAACGGAAGTCGCTCACTCCTGATCCGCATTGAGAATTTTCAGGTAAGCCGGATAGGCATAGAGGTGCGTTTTACCTCCAGTTGGCAACTCGTGCAGGATTCCGAGCCCCACTAAATGTTTCGCGGACGCATGAAGGGTGGGAATGGAAAGAGCGCGCGGTTTTTGGGCTGCACACACGGACCCGACCGTGTTTGACTGAAAATGCCGGTGCAAGGCGAATGCCGATGGCTCAGCGCGGCCGATCTGTTTGATCCGTTCGGCATCGGCCTTGAATACCTGGTTCTGATTTCGGTCGGACAAAAATGTCGTTTGACGCATCAATGCCCATGGCGGATCCAATCATCATGGAGATAGAAATTTGTGAGAGCCAACTTCCAGTGGATGTGGAGAAGCTCTTCCAACTCGTGCCGGAACTTACACCGCGCTCACGGGAGGAAGTGATCACGCGCGTCGGAGAGAATTACCTTCTGCTTCTGGCGGTGTCGAATGGCGAAGTCGTCGGTTTCAAGTTGGGATACCCGCTTTCTTCATCCATCTTTTACAGTTGGGTTGGCGGCGTGGCTCCAGCCGCTCGAAAGAGGGGAATCGCCCGGCGGCTCCTCCGGGCTCAAGAGGACATTCTTCAATCCAGAGGTTTCTCGACGATCCGGGTCAAAAGCGTGGAGCGCTTTGCTTCCATGCGCTCTCTTCTTGCGCAAAGCGGCTATCAGTTGATCCGGGTGGAAGGTTCCGATCCGGCAACTCGCAAAATGGTGTTCGAGAAACGGCTGAATTCTCCAAGCGCGGATTGCACCCAGAAAGCAAAGCGTTTTCGGTAGTCTTTCGGCGAGAGCTGCGACGCACTCCGGCTTCCTTCTTCCAACATTTCCACATCGCTGCGCTTGAACTCTTCGTCAATGCGTCGTCCCTTGTGCGTTCTTCTCGATTCTTCGTTCACGGCTTCTTTTTCGTCTAATCTGTGTCCGCATTTTCAGCACCACCTCAATGTGTCAAACTCTCTGCCACTCCCCCATGGATCAAAAACATGCTTCGTTTAGTTGAAATTGCAAGAGTGGTTCAAGAGCGCGCGAACTCCAGCAGATCGGCATTGAGTTTCTCGCGGTTGGTGTCTCCAAGCGCATGGCTGCCGCCCGGATAGATTTTCAGCTTGGCGTCCGGGACCAGTTTCACTGCTAGCTTGGCCGAGGGGTCGATGGGGACGATCTGGTCGTCATCTCCGTGGATGATGAGGGTCGGCAGATCGAACTTTTTGAGATCCTCGGTGTAGTCCGTTTCGGAAAACGCCTTGATGCAATCGTAGCCATTCTTGTGGCCGCACATCATTCCCTGGGTCCACCAGGAGCGGATCATCCCTTCGGAGATTTTTGCCCCCGGTCGGTTGAAGCCGAAGAACGGCCCGCTGGCGACATCCATGAAGAATTGTGCGCGGTCGGCGAGGTAGGCGGCGCGGAAGCCGTCGAAAACTTCCATCGGCAGGCCTCCGGGATTGGATTCGGACTTTACCATGATCGGCGTCACCGCGCCCATGAGGACGACCTTGGAAACGCGGGCGGTGCCGTGCCGACCAATGTAACGGGCGACTTCACCACCTCCGGTGGAGTGCCCGATCATCGTGACGCCATTCACGTCGAGTGCAGTGAAGAGTTCGGCAAGGTCGTCCGCATAGGTGTCCATGTCGTTGCCGTTCCATGGTTGACTGGAGCGTCCGTGGCCGCGACGATCGTGGGCGATGCAACGAAAGCCGTTCGAGGCGAGGTGGAACATTTGCGCCTCCCAGGCGTCGGCGCTAAGCGGCCAGCCATGGCTGAAGCTCACAACCGGGCCCGAGCCCCAGTCCTTGTAGTAGATATGCGTGCCGTCTTTGACTGTGATGTGGTTCATTCGATTTCTTGATTTTGTGGTGGATGGAATGTGCTCCGGGATTGCGAATTCATTGCGTCGATGGGACGCGGGCGATGACTTTGATTTCAACTTGGAAACCCGCCAGCCAGTTGACTCCGACTGCTGTGACGTTGCTAAACGGTTCGCGGGGAAACGCTTCTCTCATAGCCTCTAATATCAAACTCAGGCTGGCTTCGGGATCGATGAGAAAGACTGTGAGATCGACAATATCGTCAAACGTGCAGTCTGCTGTTTCCAGAACGCCCCGCAGATTTTCAAATGCGAGTTGCACCTGCTTGTTAAGGTCGGGCTCGGGAGTGCCATCCTCACGGGCACCCACCATGCCGGACACAAACAGGAGGTCACCCGACAGAATGGCAGGTGAGTAGCCGTGCTCTTTGTAAAGAGCATGTGGACGTTGAGGATGGATCGGTTTGCGGGTGTTCATGCTTGGTGTAGTCGGGGTATGTTAGTTGGATGAGTGAAGAGCAGACTTGAGGAATATACGGATCAGCGTCGCCACTTCCTCCGCATGGGTTTCCAGCGCGAAGTGCCCGGCCTCGAGCAAATGGACTTTCGCTTCCGGGAGATCCCGCTGATAAGCCAACGCACCCGCTGGCAGGAACGCGGGATCATGGCGTCCCCAAACGGCGAGCAGCGGGGGATTATGCTCGCGGAAGTAGGACTGAAACGCCGGGTAGAGCGCGACGTTGCTGCGGTAGTCGAGGATCAGATCGAGCTGAATTTCCTCCGCGCCCGGTCTCGCCATGTAGGCGATGTCGAGTTCGTAGCCATCGGGCGACAACAGGCTTTTATCGGCTCCGGTTCCATACTGCCAATTTCTGATGGTGTCCGGTGCGAGCGAGGGTCGGCAGGCTTCCCGGTTCGCGGCGCTTGGTTCTCGCCAATACGCCTCCCATGGGCCCCACTCGTCGCTGAACCCTTCAACATAAGCATTGCCGTTTTGTGAGATGATCGCGGACACCCGTTCAGGATGCCGAATTGCCAGACGCAGACCCACCTGCGCACCGTAGTCGAAAATGTAGAGCGCGAATCGATCAAGTGACATCGCCTCGGTGAAGCTTTCAATCACGTCGGCAAGTTGGTTGAACGTGTAATCAAAGGTCCCGCGCGGTGGCGACTTGGTCTGACCGAAACCGGGCAGGTCCGGCGCGATGAGCCGAAAGCGATCCGCGAGGAGAGGGATCAGGTCGCGGAACATGTGGCTGGCGCTCGGAAAGCCGTGCAACAGCAGAATCGCCGGTGCGTCCTGTGGTCCGGCCTCGCGGTAGAAAATATTCACTTCGCCGACTTGTTGATATCCGTAGCGGGTAGTCATCGTTAATCCGTTGTGCAGGCCTGTCATGATGAGAAAGCTTCGTCTCGACTACCCGCGGATCAAAGGGCGCATCGGACGGAGAATTCCCTCCATCGAAAGAAGGAGGCGATAACGCGTGAGGACTTCGACCGCGCCCTTCATCGCCGCGTAGGCCGAGTAACCGGGAATTGAAAACCGGGCGACTCCCGTGGAGGTATTCACGATGCGCCCGCCATCCGCGATCACCGGAAGGAGAGTTTACTGTGCGCCCGCGGTGGGGCGGATGATGAGTTCGTTCACATCCACATCGGCGGGTTGCTCGATGGCGTAGGCGACACCCCGGGCGATGGCGTCGGGAGTGAGGGCGACCTTGCGGAAATCCTCGATCATGTCGCGGGTCGAGGGATCGGTGATCGTATGGGCAAGTTCGGATTCAACGACACCGGGCGAAATAATCGTCACACGGATTTCCTTCGTCTCCAGCCGCAGACCCTCGGAGATCGCACGCACAGCAAACTTGGTGCCGCTATAAACCGCACACGTCGGCCAGACTTGGAAGCCGCCGATCGAGGATACGTTGATCACATGCCCGCTCTTGCGCTCCTGGAAGTGCGGAAGCACGGCGGCAATGCCGTGAAGCACACCGCGAATATTCACGTCGATCATCCGATTCCACTCGTCGACCTTCAGTTCCTCAAGCGGCGAGAGCGGCATGACGCCGGCATTGTTGATCATTACGTCGATGCGTCCGAACGTCTTCAGGGCGACATTGGCAAAAGCCTGTGTGTCTTCCAGACTGGTGACGTCCAGCGTATGGTATGCAACGGTACCTCCCGCTGCGTTCAACTCGGCCGCGAGCGTTTTCAGGCGATCCGTGCGACGGGCACCGATGAACAGGTGGTGTCCTTGGTTTGCAAGATGACGGGCGGTGGCTTCTCCGATGCCGCTGCTGGCTCCGGTAATAAGAATAACTTTGGGATTGTGGTTCATAATTTGGTTTCGGGTTGTGGAAAACTGTCTGTCTTCCTGTTGAGTAGATCCTAGTGTCAGCCAGCGGTTTCCGAAATACCTGATACCCCGAAAGGATTGCCTATTTCTCCGGAGAAATGGATTTATCTTGATCAATCAAAGGATCTGATTGCCTAATTCTCGCATGAGCCGCAAGCGTTCCGAAAATAAAGAGCCCCAAATTGCCGCGGTGCGGAAGGGGCGATTGGCCGTGCTGCTGGCTGAATTGGCTCGGGGGGAGGGAATGAGACGCTCGGAGATTCCGGGAGTGAAGTTCATGCGCTCGACCAATGCATGGGTGAAAGGGCGGGTGTCATATGAGCCGAGCATTGTCATTATCGCACAGGGGCGTAAGCGCGGATATCTGGGAGAGAAGGTTTTCACCTACGATGCGAATCATTTCCTCGTGCTGTCGGTGCCACTGCCGTTTGAATGTGAGACGCTTCCTTCACCGGACGGACCGATGCTGGGTCTGTCGATCTGCGTGACATCCGAGATGGTGGTGGACCTGATGATGGGAATGGAAAGGCCGCTGGCGATTCCGCAGGGGAAGCCGGAAGCGGTGCGGGCGAACCCGTTGGATGCTTCGCTGTATGATGCTGCGGTGCGGCTCTTGGAAGCCATGGAATCGAGCGATGACACGCGGATTCTCGGACCGCAGATCATTCGGGAGATTGTTTATCGGGTCCTGCGGAGTGAGGATGGCGCACATCTCCGCGCGCTGGCTGCGCCACACAGTCATTTCGGCCGGATCAGTCAGGTGATGCAGCGGATGCATCATCATTTTGACCAGGCAGCTGACATGGCCGCTCTGGCCGCAGAAGCAGGAATGAGTGTCTCGACGTTTCACTCCCATTTCAAAGCGGTTGCGCGCTCGTCACCTTTGCAATATTTGAAGAGCATCCGGCTTCACAAGGCGAGGATGCTGATGGTGCAGGACGGTGAAACGGCTGCGGGTGCCGCGCTGCGGGTGGGATATGAGAGCGCTTCGCAGTTTAGCCGGGAGTTCAAGCGCTTCTTCGGCTTACCGCCTGCCTCGGAGGTGGAAAAGCTTAAGGCAAGTCTGATACAGATGGAGTAAGTGCGTTCAGGATGTGAATTCCCATATGCGAAAATCGCCGATGAACAGGTCACGATCCTGTGCTGGGTGGACATTGTCATTTCACGGAAGAGGGCTCAATCTCTTGAAGCTTCGCTTCCGGGAGCAACTTGGCGGGGTGTTTTGGGGCGTGCACAGGGTGGGGATGCCCAAAGTGGAGAGAGTCTGGTTCGGAGGCAGAAATCCCGCCATCCCTTGTGTTTCTGCACCTTGGGGGGATCGGGGCGGCATCAGGTGGCGGTGATGCCTGTTAACCAGCGGTGACTTTTTTTCGCGAATCCGAAAAGATGGCTCTCCATCAAACAATGGGGATGAGGGAAGAAAAGGAGCAAGATGGGAGCAATGAAAATAGGAATAAGAGGGTATCGGTACGTGGGGAGTGAGAGTGGGGAAAAGGAAATCGTGCACGTGGAGTTGGAGCACAGGGGA
>JBGSSC010000243.1:0-2252 GCA_041737265.1 Terrimicrobiaceae bacterium
CCGTTCGCTACCGGGAAATTTTTCGCAGAAGGTGGAAGAGGGTGATCCATTTCTCCGCTCGGCCCGGGATCTGGAGGGCAGGATCCTTGTTCTGGCGGCAAGCGCGGACAATCCTGCCTCCCGCGATGTGGCCGGGCGGGCCTGCCTCCTGCTGCAAGACTACTTGGAGCGTATCACCGGCATCAAGGTGCAGGCAATTGACGAAGGCGGTGTGCGCCGTGTCGAGGGAGCGGACGGATCATTCCAGCTGCTCGGACCCGACGGAAAGGAACAGACGAAGCTTATCTGGGTCGGGGATTCCGAAGCAGCCCGTCGCCAGGGCATCACTGCGGGTGATCTTGTTCCCGGTGGATACCGCATGGGCACAACTCCGGAGGGTTTGGTTTTGGTCGGAAACGACGTAGGCGATATGGGGACCTACTATGCGGCCATCGCGCTCCTTGAGCGACTGGGCGTGCGTTGGCTTTGGCCGGGATCCCTTGGAACCGTCTTGCCATCCCGTGAGAGCTTCGCTCTTCCCCGGTTCCAACAACAGGATGCACCTGCACTGGCCTGCCGGCGCATTCGCGCCCAATCCTTCATCCCCGGCCGCAGCAATCTGGGACTGGCATTGCTGGATTTGGACGAAAAAACTTACACCGACAATTACCTGACCGTCGGAGAATGGCTCCCCATGCAACGCCTTGGGGGAAATGTGAGCATTCTGGGCGGGCATGCATTTGATGACTGGTATGAACGTTATGGAAAGGAACATCCCGATTGGTTCGCGCTGCAGCCGGACAATACGCGTTTGCAGATTGGCGATCGGGCCCGCTTTTGCGACTCGAACGAAGCACTTGCCGCTGAAGTGGCCAGGGACCGGCTGAAATTTGCCGAAGCGAATCCCGGGGTTTATGTGCCGATGGCTCCCAATGACGGAGGGGCAACGAATTTCTTTTGCATGTGCCCGGAGTGTCGCAAGCTGGATCTGGCCAACGGTCCGGCCATCGAGTTGCTTTTTGCGAAGGGTCCGGGCCGCACGGAGCGCTGGATGGGAAAATACGTCTCCCTGACAGACCGCCACGTGACATTTTGGAACCGCGTCGCCGCGCAGGTGCTGGCAGAAAAGCCGGATGTTCATTTCACCACATACGCCTACAGTGCGTATCGTGACGCTCCTCTGGGCGCCCCGCTCAGCCCCGCGTACAGTGTTGGATTTGTCGGACTGACCTACCTGAATGATGGCGTCCGCCAGGAAGACCTCAATCGCTGGAATGGCTGGGCCGCACAGTCGTCGGGCTTGTACCTCCGGCCGAATCTTCTCCTGCAGGGAGCCTCATATCCCGTTAACTACGCGGTGGAACTTGGCAAGGATATGGCTCACTGCTACCGGACCGGACTGGTTGGAGCGGATTTCGATTGCATCACCCACGACTGGGCCACACGCGGCCTGGTCTATTATGCTCTCGCGCGACTTCTCTGGAACCCGGGCTTGCCGGGAGAGGAGATTGTTGCGGATTATTGTCGCACGGGCTTCGGGCCAGCGGCGCAACCAGTGATGAATTACTTTGAGGAACTGGAGCAGGCCACCCGCGATATTGCCAGGCTCTCCACCGCCCCCGACGCCGGCAAGGTCGCTCAGACCCGGGAGGAGGAAATCGGCGCTCCGGTCATGACGGCGCGGGAAAGGTGGGAGCGTTCCCTCCCCCTTGCTTTCAGCGAAGAACGCCTGACCAGAATGAATAAGTCCCTGGAGGCGGCGCGCAAGCTCGCGGCGGACGATGAAACGGTCCTCCAGCGTGTGGAATTTCTGGCCGTCGGCCTGGAATATGCCCGCTTGCAGACAGCGACATATGCGGCTCAATTCGAAGGCGGGGATCTCATTCCCGTCATGCAGGACCTTCTCGATTTTTTGCGTCAGACATCCAAAACCAACCCCCTGGCAATTAACACGGCATATCTGCTTTATGAGCAGGGAGCCCGATTCCGTATCCTTCAATGAAATCATTACCCCTGCACTACCTCGCCATGCTTTTGACTTCTATCGCTTCAACGCCACTGTCCGGCGCAGACAAGCCGGTCTCGCATCCAGCCATCCGTTTGCCCGTTCTGGCCAAGGACCGTCCCCTCGTCAAAGTTGGGGCGTTCTATGTTGATCCTCTGAAGGGAGACGATTCAGGCCCCGGGTCGGTTGAAAAACCCTGGCGCACCGTTCAGGCCTCCCTCCTTAGGCTCGGGCCGGGGCAGACACTTTATCTTCGCGGAGGCATTTA
>JBGSSC010000313.1:0-3566 GCA_041737265.1 Terrimicrobiaceae bacterium
TTGGCCAGGCCGGCTCGGCCCCGTTTCCCGGCACTGCCGGAACAGGCCAGGCCATTTTTTTTCAGGCCCCGCTGGGTTTCAGCACGACGGCGGCCATTCGCACGATGTCTGATCTTTTGAATTCCTGCGGCTATTACGTCGAATATGCGGACACCGAGGCATTGCCGGAGCCTTTTCCATCGCTCCCGGTCCGATATCGGTACCGTTTGATGCAGGCTTTGGATTCTTCGGAAAACCTTTTGGTTTATCAGTCGCCGAAATCCGCCGACGGGCTGAGCGGTCAGACCTGGGTTTCGGGGGCGTCCGCGGTCCCGCTTGCGGAAAATGTGATTTACCTGCTGGCCTGGCCCCGGAGATCACCTGCGGACGATCCGCAAGGGACGGCGCTTACGGATTCCGGTGATTTTTCTTATAATTCGCGGGAGAATGCGGATGCCGATCCCCAACCGGTCACCGCTCATCAAATGCCTCCCGTGATCCAACTCACCATGGTGGTTCTTGACGAGGCTTCCGCGGCACGGATTTGTCTATCCGCGACCCCGCCGGAGGAGGTTGATAGTGCTCTCAAAGATTTGTTCGAGACACCCGGGGAAGATGCTTTCAAGCAGGATTTGAAAACTCTGCAGGACAGGCTCGCTGCCGCCAATCTGAGCTGCCAGGTCTTTTCGGCCATGATCGCGATCCGGGAGTCCAAAATGGAATGAGAAAGCAAGCTCCACGTTTCGCGTTTTCTCTGATCGAGCTCCTGGCCGTCCTGGCCCTTGTCGGAATTCTCGCGGTTCTGGCCGTGCCTGCACTAAGTTCCGTCACGCAATCCCGGCAATTGGCCCAAGCCAGTCAGTTGCTTGCCGATAAAATCATTCTGGCCCGTCAGGAAGCGGTTACCAGGAATCGAAAACTCCAAGTGCGCATCGTCGATCTGCCCGTCAATTCGACGAATTCCTGGTCCGGCGTGCAACTCTGGATTGCTGATGAACAGGGGAATATGACGCCTTACGGACAGCTGCACAAATTTCCGGATTCTGTCATGATTGCTCCTGAGGCGTCGCTTTCTCCGCTTCTCACGGCGGATTCACTCATGAGTGGAACGACCAATTTCGGGTCTGCCGGCAATCGTTCCTGGGTTGGCTTTCAACTGCGCCCCGCTGTGGCGATGGATGTCGGAGCGGTTACCATGACAAATAACTTTCTGACTGTCGTTCGTGCCGTTGACCGTGGCAAGCTGCCGCCGGCGAATTTCCAAACCATCCGCGTCAATCCCGTCACCGGACGCGTCACCAGCTACCGCCCATGAACTCTCCACGTTTCTGCCATCCGATAATTCAGAACCGAGGGGTCGCCCTTTTGGTCGTGCTCGCGTTTCTCGTGATTCTATTCGGTCTTGTCACGGCCTTCCTCCTCCGCACCAATATCGAACGGCAGGCCGCCGCCAGCTTCGCCGCCTCGGTTTCAACCGCCCAGCTTGCCGACGCGGCGGTCAATTTGGTTCAGGGGCAGATCCGCAGTGCCACCACTCAGGGAAGCACTATTGCCTGGGCTTCCCAGCCCGGCATGATTCGGAATTTTAACACCTCGGGTGCCTTGACCAGGGCCTTCAAACTCTACTCGGCTTCGAAGTTGATTTACAGCGGCGGCGATTGGGCCGCCGAGTTGGCCGCCGATGTGGCCCCGTCCACATGGGCGGACGATGCCGCGCACTGGACCGACCTCAATGCCCCGGTGTGGGTTCCTAATCCTGCGGGAAGCTCTCCCGCCCAAGTCGCCCGCTTTCCGATTCTGGATCCCGCGGCGCTTGGCAACGTGGAGGGATTTGCTGTGGCTTCCAATCCATCGCCGGGCCCCGGGCATCCCCTGCCAATGCCGGTTCGCTGGCTCTATGTGCTGGAAGATGGAACCCTCACTGCTCCTGATCCCGGCAATGGAACCATCGCGACGATTCCGGGTGCCAATTCCTCCAATCCCATCGTGGGCCGGGTGGCATTTTGGACCGATGACGAAACCTGCAAATTGAACATTAACACCGCCAGTGATGGCACCTACTGGGATGTCCCACGGGTATTCACCAAAGAGGATATGGCCTACGGACGCTTCCAGCCTGCGAAGAATGAATTTCAGCGCTATCCGGGCCATCCGGGAATGACCTCCCTTGCTCCGGTCTTTTTCGCCACCACCGTAAGCGGTATTACCTCGACGCCCAATCCGTTAAGCCTGGCCCAAAAAAACGCGCTTTATTCCATCGCCCCCCGGCTAATAGGAGGAGGATCCGACGGCGCCACCGCGGTCCCCCAGGGGGCTCTCACGCCGGATGCTGATCGGCTCTATGCCTCGGTCGACGAACTTTATTTCGATCCCATCCGCTCCAACCAACTGGCCGCTGCCGGCGTCACAACCGAAAAGCTCGAAGCCTCCAAATTTTTTCTGACCGCCTCCAGCCGGGCACCGGAGACCACTCTCTTCGACACGCCCCGCGTGGCCATGTGGCCTCTGAATGTGCAGACAGGCCTTGATGCTCGCTCCGCCTATGATCGGCTGCTGGCGCGGTGCTCCACCATCAATGACCTCCCTTATTATTTTACCCGAAGCAATCCAAACAGCCCCACGGAAGATTTCCCCGGCTCTCCCACCACAACACTCCAAACCGGTCTGGGTCGAAATCAGAATTTGTATGCCTACCTGCAGGACTTGAGTGCGCGACCGATTCCAGGGTTCGGAGGATCATTTCTTGATAAATACGGAGATACCCGTGATGGGATTCTGACCCTGATGTTTGACTACATCCGGTCCACCAATACGGATGACAGTGTAGTCGCTGCGGCCTATCGTTACGGCCGTCAGAATTTGGAGGGGCCGGCCGCCAATAAGGTGCTCAAGTTCAATCAGGTTGTGCCGATCACGATCACAACATCTGCAACCACCAGAGGGCTCGGGCGGTTCCCGGTCTTGTCCGAAGCCGCAATCGTCTTCATTGCCAGCGCTGATGGAGGCGATGGATCGGCCGGTGGACTGGCGGGCAGCAACGTGGAGGCCAACAAAACCCTGGACTTAATAGTGCCAACGCCCGTCCCCCCGGCACCGAAGCGAACATTGCTCCAGGCAGGAGAGCGCCGGATAGAGGCCTTGTTCTTTATGGAGGAATTCATCCCGGGCCAGGGATACCCCCATGTCACAACATCCTTCTCCACCCGCGTGACCGGACTCAATCAGTTCAGTGTCACGCCGACCGGTAACGCAACATCGATTCCACTGGGGTTTCCATCCGACGGGATTTCCAGAAACATGCAATTTGACATAGCCGACCAACAGAAATGGGGCGGCACGGTCAGCGCACGGGTTGGCCTGCAGGGAAAGCGGTTGCCGGCACGAGGCCCTATGCCTGCCGACAAATTCTCGGGGGGACTCCCTTATAGCGATATCTGGCCGCCGACCGAAAATCCCTATTTTCAATATCCCTTTGTGAGTGTTCCGATCACCGTGGATGCCACGAATGAAACGATGCTCTTCAGCGGCGGCACCATCACGATGTCCATTTAGCCGGGACGGGACGCCACCACCAGCGACACTCCGGT
>JBGSSC010000419.1:0-4384 GCA_041737265.1 Terrimicrobiaceae bacterium
GGCGGGGTGCCGCCCTTTGGAGGGCGATGCTTTGTCATTGCCTCTATTGACCGGGAAACGACAACGCGATTCTCCCGATTAGGCGCTTAGGTGCAATTTCTAAACGCAGGCAGGAATTTTTGTGCAAAGATCGCAAAGGCAGCCTTGACATAGTAATCACAAAAACATACAGCATAATGTATGGTTAGAACTCAGATTTATCTCACGGAGCAGGAAAGCACGTCGATTGCGAGGCTGAGCGAAGTTCTTGGCCACGGAAAGAGCGAGATCATCAGGCAGGCAATTGACGAGTTTATCCAACGACGGGATTCCACCAAGCAGATGAAAGATTTTCAGGCAGCCAAGGGCATGTGGGCAGACCACTCCGACATTCCCGAAGTCAGGGCAATGAGAGATTCCTTCGATCGATACTGATGGCCAAGCTGCTAGATACCGACATTTTGATTGATTATCTCCGGGGACAACCGGATGCCGTTTTGTTTGTCGAGTCCTGCATTGCAGAATCCTGCATCTCCGCCATGAACATCGCCGAGCTGTATCAAGGCGTGCGAAATGGGGAAGAGCAGGTCAAGCTGGGGAAGATGATATCCGCCATGACCTGCTTCCCGATGACCTCGGAAATTGCGCAGCTTGGAGGGCTATTTGCCCGCGACTATAAGCCGTCGCATGGGTGCGGACTCGCGGATTGCCTGGTGGCGGCAACCGCCGACATCCACGGGCTTACACTGGTCACGCTCAATTCGAAGCATTTTCCCATGCTCCGCGAGCTGGAAACCCCGTATCGGAAATGATTTTTCATGTCTCCAGCAGAACTCATAGCTTTTGAGGAAGATATCGCCGCGGAGTTCAATGCGGCGAAGATCCGGGCTCCAGTCCACCTGTACCACGGCAACGAGCAGGCGATCATCGGGGTTTTTCAACGAGTTCGGCCCCAGGATTGGGTGCTGTGCTCGTGGCGCAGCCACTACCAGTGCCTGCTCAAGGGGGTTCCTCCATCCGAGGTGAAAGCCGGGATCATGGCTGGCAGATCCATTTCGCTGTGTTTTCCCGAGCATCGGATCTTCAGCTCGGCGATCGTCGGAGGAGTCGTGCCGGTTGCGGTGGGCATTGCTCTCGGGATCAAACGCTCGTCCGAGGATGCCCGCGTGTTTTGCTTCATGGGAGAAATGACTGCCGAAACAGGCATCGCCCATGAAAGTGTCAAATATTGTCGTAACCACAACCTGCCGGTCACCTGGATCATCGAGGACAACGGAAAGTCCGTTTGCACAGACACCAAAGCCGCATGGGGGCTGACTTCCCACTGGTGGGAGGCGGAAGGCACGTCAGACGATGTCCTGCATTACCGGTACGAGACCAAATACCCGCACGCCGGAGCAGGCGAGAGAGTGCAGTTCTGATCGCATGAAATATTTCGACGAACTCAAACGCAGCATGGAGTGGCTCGCGACCGACCCGCGGACTGTTTTCATCGGTCAGGCCGTGGAGGTTCCCGGCACCGCGATGAGCAACACGGTGAAGGATATCCCGATCGAGCGCCGGCTGGAGCTCCCCGTGGCCGAGGAACTTCAGATGGGCATGACCGTCGGGCTGGCCCTGCACGGCAGCATCCCCGTCTCAATTTATCCCAGGTGGAATTTTCTCCTTCTCGCTGTCAATCAACTCGTTAACCACCTCGATAAGCTTGCGCTGCTCTCGTGCGGTGGTTACGCGCCCAAGGCGATCATCCGCACCGGGATTGGATCCGAGAGGCCGCTTCACCCCCAGTTCCAGCACGTTGGCGACTATACCGAGGCCTTCCGGTTGATGTGCTCAAGCATCGAGGTGATTCGCCTTGACGAGCCGGAGCAGATCTTTCCTGCCTATGAGAAGGCGCTTTTGCGCGAAGACGGACGGAGCACCCTCCTTGTGGAGTGGGGGGATTTTTACGGCGAAAAGTAACGGGGCGATTGAACTGTGCGGCCCCGGCGCCTACGCTCGGAAAAAACGGAATGAGATTATCCCAACAGGACGCCCGGACGATCACGCAGATCGTCGATGGCTACGATTCCAATGCTGTAACCAAGCTGTTTGGTTCTCAGATTCTGGATGACGCAAGGGGGGGAGATATCGACATCCTTATCCTTTCAATGACGATTGGTCTGGAGGAGAAACTACAGATTGAAGCGGACCTGCAGGATGCACTCGGTCTCCGCAGGTTTGATATCCTGGTTGCTCGACCTGATTCCTCAGATCCTTTCATCCGAGAAGTGGAGGAAACCGCCCTGGTGTTATGATCCCGCCCGATCCCAAAGCTCTGCTGCTTCTCGAGATTGGTGACCTAAAACGAATGGCCTCCCACTTGGGAGATTCGCTCGAACGCTGTGCTCAACTGGCCCTGCCCGCCAATGGGGACATGTTGTCGGATGAAAGGGTTGAGGCATTCACGAGCCGCTTCGCCCGAACCGCTGATCTTTTGGTCAACAAAACTCTCCGTACCCTCGATAGATACGAACTGGAGCCCTCGGGTTCGCTTTTGGATGTGCTGCAGCGAGCAGAAAAGAGGGGGATCATCGAGTCCGCCCACGAGTTGAGGCTCATAAAAAATCTAAGGAACGCAATCGCCCACGACTATGCCGGAAAGGGAATGATCGAGACATTTGAGCTTTGCAAGAGTTGGACGCCAATCCTGCTGAAGGTCGTGCATCGGCTGGAGAACTATATCGCTGGACTCCCGGCCTGAGGGGTTGCCTGAACCACTTTTCCATGCGCCCGCTCGACGTCCTCTTCATCAATGCCGATTCGGCGGACGCCGCGTATCAGGCGCTGGCGAAGGATTTCGCAGCTATTGAGCCGCCGACGTGGAGCCTGCTCCTTGCACAGAGCTGCCGGGCGAAGGGATTCGGTGTTGCGATCCTTGATGCCACGGCCGAGCGCCTCACGCATGAGGAGGCGGTCCGCCGCATCGTCGGCTACAAGCCCCGCCTCGCGTGCTTTGTCGTTTACGGCCAGAACCCCAATTCGGGGACGACCAACATGATCGGCAACACCGGATGCGCCGCGCTTTTGAAAGCCTCCCATCCCGACATCCCTGTTTGTTTCGTGGGCTCGCACACGAGCGCACTTCCCATGGAGGTGCTTTCTCTGCCGTTTGTTGATCTCGTTTTGCTCAATGAAGGAGTTTATGCTCTGCACAACCTTCTTAAGACCGATTTGTACAACGACCTCGGCAAGGTTCGCGGCATCGGTTACAAAAGTGACGGGGTGCCTGTCCTCAACGATCCGGAGCGCGTTGTTCCGCAGGAGGCCATGGACACCGATCTGCCGGGCTCTGCATGGGACTTGCTGCCTTATCGCGAAAAACCCCTCGACCTCTATCGCGCCCACTTCTGGCATGCCGAATTTTCGCACGAGAAACGAACTCCCTTCGCCGCGATCTACACTTCGCTCGGGTGCAAGTTCAAATGCGATTTTTGCATGATCAACATTGTCAACCGGGTGGACAACTCGGATGGGATTGCATCGGCCAACTCACCGGGCATGCGCTTCTGGTCGCCCGGACTGATGCTTTCCGAGATGGAAAAACTGGCAGGCCTCGGAGTGGAGACCCTGCGGCTTTCCGATGAGATGTTCTTCCTCAACAAAAACTATTACGAACCGCTTGTCAGGGGAATTGCCGACCGGGGACTCAACCTTCGCATGTGGGCATATTCCCGGGTGGATACCGTGCGGCCCCAGTATCTGGAGGCTTTCCAGAAGGCCGGCATCAACTGGCTTGCCCTCGGAATCGAAGCCGGGAGCCAGACTGTAAGGCAGGAAGTCTCCAAGGGCAGCTTCAAAGACGTGAATATCCGGGAAGTCGTCAGAATGACGCGCGAAAGCGGGATGAATGTTATTTCAAACTATATTTTCGGCTTTCCTGATGACACCCGCGAGACGATGCGAATGACCCTCGATCTCGCGCTCGAACTTTGCACCGAGATGGCCAACATGTATCCCTGCCAAGCACTGCCGGGCAGTCCCCTCTATTACGAAGCCAAAGCCAAAGGCTGGGCGCTGCCCGATACCTACGGCGGGTATGGATTTCTTTCCTACGACAGCCAGCCCCTTCCGACCAAACACCTCTCTGCTGCCGAAGTTCTGCGCTTCCGCGACGAGGCATGGCAAACCTACTTTTCCCACGAGCCATACCTCGCTCTCGTCAAAAGCAAGTTCGGCCCCCAGGAACGCCGCAACGTCGAAGACATGGCCAAGGTTAAGCTCAAGCGCAGGCTTTTAGGCGATTAAGTGTCAGTGCCTCGCTCGCAATGACTTCACGCAAGGCTGGATCGGCGTCTTGTAGGGTGGGGTGTGGTTTTGCCAGGGCCACTACACCAGCAATCCTTCTGTGAAGGATTCTGCCACA
>JBGSSC010000440.1:0-5594 GCA_041737265.1 Terrimicrobiaceae bacterium
ATTAATGTCATGAACTCCCATCGACTCTTTGCACTCATTTTTAAGGCCACCGGGACATGGTGTCTTTTTCATTGAGGCAACGTATCTTTTCCTCTCCTCCTTCTTTTCCTGCCCCGGTGTCTTTTCATTTGAGTCAATTCGCCGTTCCGGCGAACGAACTGGAAATTGTTGCCAAGGCTGCGAGGATCGCGGTGTAACGGAGGATCGATTTTTTATGAAGGTTCATTTTTCTTGTGCAATGTATCCACCAACTTGCGCGCCATAAAAGCGAGTGCCTTGCCGCGCGATTCCACAGTTGCCCGCCATTTCGATTTCATGCGTCTTGCAAAATAAGTAAATAATCATTAAATCATAGTCTTTAAATGTTAAGCGGTGATCTTCAAAATTCATGAATCGAACCCTGATCGGCCTTTTCCTTGTCTCCGCCAACCTCGCTTTTGCAGGCGACATCCATGTCACGCCTAATGGAGCACCGACAGGCGACGGGACCAAACTGAAGCCTTATGATATATTTACTGTTTTGGATGCCAAGACGAGTCGTGCAAAGCCCGGCGACCGGATTCTCATCGCTCCCGGAACGTACGAAGGTCGCATGGACGGGATTAAGCGTTTGCCCGTGGAGGTGACCGTCTCCGGATCGCCTGAGCAACCGATTCTCGTTCAGCCGGAGCCCGGCACGCCTTCGTATGCCGCGCCGCATATTAACGGGTGCATCCATTTTGGAGCATCCTACCTCCAGATGTCAGGCATCGAGATTGGCGATCTCCAGTGGGATCCTTATCGCGAGAAACACGACTGTCCGAGCAGCCTTTGGGCGGATGCGGGGACGGGGTCAAAAATGATCAACTGCAATCTCTTCGGCGGAGCCATGGGCTCGGGGATCTGGGGAGGAGCGGTTGATTTCGAGCTGTACGGAACACTCATTCACGATTTCGGCACCCTCTCACGCAAAGACGGACGCGGCAGCGGACATGCGGTCTATACGCAGAATGTCAACGGCACGAAGACATACAATCACAACCAGTTCTATCGCGGCTGCGGATGGAATTTCGATATTTACACGCAGAAAGGCGGCGTCCAGGGCTTCGACGTGTTGGAGAACATCAGCTTTCTGGCCGGTTGGTACAAGCCCGGGCAGGTCTCCTTCAGCTATGGCATCGCGGGATACCAAGTCTCCGATCGAATCCGCTTCCTTGGCAACATTGCCTACCAACCCCGTGACAACGAAACATTCCGAGGCAACGCGCGCATGCTTGTCCATACGAAGACCGATATCATCCACGAGACCGGCATCTTCAACGATAATTACATCATGGGAGCCTTCCGGGCATTCAGTGCCTCCCGGTGGAAAAATCTCACAGTCGAGGGCAACACATTCTGGGCCACAGGGATTCTTTTCGATCTGGCCACCGCCCCGGGCGGATCGGGAATTGATGATCCCACATTGCCAAAGCCTGATTTGTCCCACTATCACATCGATAAAAACACCTATATCTCCAACGGCAAGGAGGAGGCCTTCCGCTACGGCGGTGGAATCGAAGCGACGCAGCCCGGAGAACTCCTGAGCTTCCCCCAATGGCAGAACCTCGGACTGGATATCCACAGCACGCTGCTGCCCGGCAAAAACGGCCGCCCCACAGGAACAAAAAGTTTCGTGTTCCCCAACAAACACGAAAAGGGACGCGCCCATGTCGCCGTTTTCAACTGGGACGGCCATGACAAAGTGGAGGTCGATCCCGGGCAGGTATTGGAGAAGGGCCGGAAGTTCCGGATCTATAACGTCCTCGACATTAAGCAAACCATCAGCGCAAGCCAGCCGGTCCTTACCGCTGTCTACGAAGGTCAGCCCATTTCCCTTCCGATGCGCAAGGATAAGGATTGTCCGGATTTCGACTCGTTCCTCCTGCTGCCGGATGGCGTCTAAGTGGTCGTTCCCAAAAATGCCAAAATGTTGGTTGAGGCAATGCGTTGAGCCGTTGCCTTGTCGAGGTGGTGCAGTGTTTGCGCCTCTTCCTTGTAGGAGCTGAACATTTGCATCGTTTCGTCGCAGAACGAATAGCCCGGCGCGTCACTTCCCCAGAGGAGTTTGCCCGGATATGTTTCCGCAAGGTCCGCCAGCACGGTCGCTGGGTTAGAAAAATCCGAAACAAATCGCCGGGCGGGTTCTGCAACGGCCGGATGATCCTGTGCCGCAAGGCGGCAGTGAATGATGTGTGCTGAACAGTCGAACCAGGCATTCGGCAACACGGCGATTTCATCAAGTGCGGCCCGGTCGAAACGACAGGAATGGGCCAGGTCGAAACGGATTCCCGGGCGGGCCCGCGTCACCTCCAGAATATCCCCCACAGCCGACCATGAGTCATCAGCGTTAACACTGGTATGGATGACAATCGGCCAGTTTTTTTCCTCGGCCAGATCCATAAGGCATTCTCCGCTTCTCAACAGATCCCGGATGAAGGACTGAATCACCGTTGCCTGGATTTTCAGCCCGGAGCAGGGGAATTCCTCATGAAGTGTCCGAAGGGCTGCGCATTGTGCCTTCGCTTCACGGGAGGGATCCACCATCCAGAGGGGAAACGCGCGATCCGCATAATGGGGAAATTGACCGGAGATTTCGGTCATGAATCGCCGGTTTTCAAAAACGTATGGGATTTTTTCCCATGCGCCCTCGGTCGTTATCCGGCCCCGGCGAGCCTCGGCGACATTCAGGCCAAGATGCGAAACCATCGGAAAGACCACGAATTTTCCGATGCCGTTTTGCTCTCCCATTTCCACAAGTGAGGGCCAGTCCAATGCATAGGGAAAATTCCCCCGCAGATAGACCAGCAAATCGGCTCCCACATGGGTATGCGAGTCAATCAACATGGGAGGCGAGCTTGCGATGGTGCTTCCTCAATAAATGGTCTTTGCTTCGACGCTGCCTTTTGTGTCCACGGCGGCACTAAGTGCTTTTTTGCAGACTTCCCGGGCGCGGGCGATGGTTTCTTTTGAGCTGTTGGCCAGGAAGGGAACATCTCCGCCGGAAACGATGTATTTCACGCCGAGCGAAACGCACATGGCAATATTTTCGTCGCCCACAGCCACGGTGAAAGGAATCTTACCATGCTTTTCGCAGGCCTGGACCATGCGGCCGATAACGTCGGACATTACTTCCTTGCTGCGCGGCTGGTCCATGGCATGGCCTTTGCGAAGCATCATGTCGTCGGGTCCGAGAAACAAGCCGTCGACTCCGGGCAGGGCGGCGATTTCCCCGGCAGCCTGAAGGGCTTCCTCGGATTCGATCTGGCAGATGAGCTTCTGGTCCGTGTTGGCGGTGTTGCTGTAGTTGCGGCCAAGGAAATCGATCGGCCGGCGTCCACCATAGGAGCGATTTCCGATCGGGGGAAACTTGGCACGCCGGACTACGGCTTTGGCTTCCTCAACGGACTCGACCTGCGGCACGATGACGCCTTGCGCATTCATATCCAGGGCCATGCTGATCCAACCGAGTTCGTGGGAGGGAACACGGACGAACGCGGGGCGTTGGATGAGGTTGCAGGCACGGACGATACTGAGGATTTCCGTGTAGCCGCCGTGTTCGCCGTGCTGGCCGTCAATCCAGACCCAATCCCATTCCGGCCCGATGCGTTCAATGATGCCGGGTGCGGGATACATGGAAGTGATGCCGAATTGAACAGGGGTGGTGGATTTCTCGTTGGTGGTTTTCATAAGATTAATTTGCGTCAGCGACGGCGAGTTCAAGAACCCGCAGGACTTCAAGGGCACTTGCCAGGGAGACAACAGGCTCTGCCCCATCTCGCACGACGGCGGCGACGTTTTCGTAAAAGCTGGTGGTCTTTTCAGCAGGTTTACAGTCCCGCGTTTCCTCGATCCAGGGAAGCTCCTCTTGTTGGTATTTGCGGCCGGGCGCGGCGGCGTCGATCACGGCAGGCAGCGGCAGCGCCCCGCCGTCGAAATATCTCAACCGGCTGGTCTTGCCGTCACTGGTCAGTGTGCCGTATTTGCCAAGAAGGGTGAATAGCGGGCCGTGGATGGCAGCGCAGGTCGTGACAGTGATATTTGCAGTACGGCCGGACTCGGTTCGCAGCAGGAGGTCCACATGATCCTCGGTGTCGCCCGCGTCCTTGATCAACTGGACGTTGCAGGCTACCCGGATGACAGGCGAATCCAGCAGCGGCAGCACGATGGAGAGAGCGTGAGAACCGTAATTCCGCAGGTAGCCACCGCCGTTTTTTTTCAAGACCTGCCAGTCCCATCGCCGCGCATAGGAAGCCATGAAGGTCCGGATCGAAAACAGAGGGCCGAGAATCCCTGAGGCGATAACCTCCCTGAAATGGTTGAACGGCGCGGCAAAGACATGGTTGTGGTAAACAAAAAGATGCCGCCCGGATCTCTCCGCCGCGGCGGCGAGCATCTGTGCGTCCGCCAGTGCAGGCGCCATGGGTTTCTCAAGAATGCAATGGCATCCGGCCCGCAGCACGGCGAGGGCATCCTCGAAGTGACAAAACGAAGGCGAGGCCACGACAACGATATCGAGTGATTCCTTCGCCAGCATCTCCGCCAGCGTCGAATACGTCGTGAGGCCAAATTCTTTTGCGGCTTCCTCGCGGCGTTCCGGCAGGGGGTCCACAGCGGCTACAGCAACCAAGCGGCTTTGTTTTGCGAGGGCCCGCAGGTGGATGGCCCAGCCCGAGCGGCCAAGGCCCAAAACACCGACACGAAGAGGCGTATCCTTCATTTCATTGTGGGCAGAATGATTCCACGCATGATGATCCTCTGGCAGAAGAGGTAGACGATCAGCGTGGGAATACTCGCAATGACGAGAGCCGCCATGACCAGATGCATCGGCTGGCCTTGTTGGAAATTGTAGAGATGAACCATGATCGTCCACAGGTTTTTGTCCTGACAAACGAGGAAAGCCCACATGAATCCGCCGTAGGCACCCATGAAGGCTCCGAGGGCTTTCACGGCAAAGATCGGTTTCGAAAGGGGCATGGCGATATGCCAGAACATCTGCAATTCTGTCGCGCCATCGAGCTTGGCCGCCTCGAACAATTCTCCCGGCAGGCTGTCGAAGAAGCCTTTCATGATGAAAATATAGTACCCGCTCACGAGTCCCGGAAGAATGAGCGCCCAATAAGTGTTCAGCAGGCCGAATTGTTTCAGGTTGAGAAAATTAGGGATCATCTGCACTTCGGCGGGAAAGGCCATCGTTGCGATGAGGAAGAGGATGATGCTGTATTTGTAGCCCAGTCCGAACCGGGATAGTGCATAAGCGCAAAAAGGATTCACCGTTAATTGGGCGAGGACCATCGCCGTGCAAAGAATGCCGGTGTTCCAAAACGAGTTGCTGCGGAGGAGCAGGTATTCGAGCACGGCGACGTAGTTGCCGACCAGATACTTCCACGAAAGTTCCTGGCGGTGTTCCCGCACATAGAGGCGGTCGGCTTCCGCAAGGGGCACGGGCGCCAGGGAAAAATCCTGCTCGGCCACGCCGTGTGCGGCGGCCAGTTTTGCGGGGTCGTTGTCGTAGCGCTGGCGCAGCCATCCGCCCCAGCGGTTCTCCACGGTGTCGAGACGCACGCGCTCGATCG
>JBGSSC010000484.1:0-5263 GCA_041737265.1 Terrimicrobiaceae bacterium
ACGGCACTCGGTCGGCGTCTCATCACCACTTCGTGCAAACTCCTCCAGTGGCTTGTCCTCCCAAACCTTCAACCCGCGACCGTCTGAAGTCTTGCGCTTTTTGCGCAGGATTTACGCGGTAAGGGACTAATCCGGCGGGAGTCGGTGACAGGGGGTGGCGAGTGGGCAATGAGCCCCGGAGTGTAACGGGTTCCTTCGCCGCCGGATGAGATAATTTTGCTGCGCAAAATGAGGGAGAACACAGACTGTTCCCCGGCCTTCATTCCGCAACCACCGGCAGGGCATCCCGCCGGTTCAGGTTCAGGCCGTCGCTACGGGTTCCGGTGGGCAGGTCCCCGGATTTTTTTGACGTCTTGCTGCCTGACTGTAGAAGAAGTTGCCGAGGAAACCGAGCGTCCCAACCAGCAGGAAAATCGTGCCGAGAGACACAATCCGGTCGATGCCCGCCCATGCGCCCGGAATCACCAGCAAAACGCCGGTCGCATAGTTGAAGTAGGCTGCAAGCAGAATGAGTTCAGGGAGACGTTCACGGGATGCGGGATCGGATGTGGCTGGTTTGTCCATCCGGATGAACTGAAACGCGAGAGCAACCACACTGGGGGCCATGACCGCAAGGATTGTTGTCAGGAGCAGGGCCCCATCGACTGGAAGAAAGTCCACAGGCAGCGGTCCCGTTGGCTCGGGCGGGGGAAGAGCCCCCTCCACCGGCGCCGCGGCGGGGATCATCCGGGCTTTTGCGGCCACCAGGAGAAGGCAGGCAAGCACCGGGACCGTCCAGAACGAGGTGACAAGAATTTTTGCATCCCAGGGAAGGGAGGTTTTCGGACGGCTCTGAATTTGCGAGAGGAAAGCGGCAAGATAAAGGAGAGTGCCGACCAAATACAGAGCGGCGCAGAGGATCAGAAATCCCATCGATCGGAACGCAATCGCCGGAAACATCCACGCAAGACCCGCATTGCTGAGGATGAGGGCATACCATGAGGATCCACTCCGTGCCTCGGGAATATTGAGAGATTTGGGGGCGACGCGAAGGCTGAGACCCATCAGAGTGTTCAGCACGACGCCGGCAAAACAGAAAACCAGCCATGCGGCGCTCCAGTCCGTGCCGCGAAGAGAGGGCAGGGGGGCTTCCGCAGCGAAGGGCAACCCCAGGAAGGCCATGATCACCAACCATACCATCGAGGCTGCCAGATAGGCACGCCCCACATCAGGCCGGGATGGGCTCCGGAATGCCCCGCTCAGGTTGATGACAAAGATCAGAGCTCCAGCGGCAAGGAATGTGGTGGCCATCTGAGCCCGTTGCGCATCGGCCCAAAGAACCGAAGCGATTGCCAAAAGCGTGCCCGCGATGTGGAAGCCATAGTGGAGATATACGAACTTCGCGCTGAGGAGCGGGACGTCGAAAATCCTTGGAAACGCGCGATAAACTAGACCGAAGATTCCGCTCAATCCGCAGCCATATAGCATCAGAAGCAGCCAGGAAAAGCCGTGGCCGGTTAGCACCGGAGTGAGCAGAAAGCCGGGCCGTCCTGCAAGCATGAGGCATGCGAGCGCAAGGAAGACGAGCGACGTCACGAGGAAGAGTTTGGATTCTGCGCCGGCGGATTCCGCAGGGGATTGCAGGTCGGTGGTGTCAGGGTTCATATGGTTTTGAGGTTGGATGAATCGTGATGAGTGGCTGTTGCGACAACCGGTCGGAGAGCAAGGAAAACGAGGGCGATCGAAGCCAGGGAGCTCAGTGGCATGATGACCGCTGCGACCAGCGGGTTCATCCATCCCAGGAGTGCGGCCGAGACCGCGAGAGCATTGTAGGCGATCGCAAAGGAGAAAACCATTCGCGTTCCCAGCCGATGGCGTCTGCCAAGCGAGAAGAGTTCGCCGATCCCTGCAAGGCTGCTTCCCAGAAGGTAAAAGTCCGCTTTGTTCTCAAGCAGTCCGGTGTCCACTGAGGGAGTGCCGCGACAAAGGGCCGCGTCGAACGCCAGACTGTCATTGGCTCCGTCTCCGAAGATGAGGGCAGAGTCTGCCCAGCGTGAACTCACGAGGAAGGCTTTGCCGTCGGGGCTCAGCCCGCCAAGACCCCTCGATTCCGGCAGACCGAGCTTTGCCGCCATCGTCCGAACCCGTCCGGGCGCGTCCCCGCTCAGCAAAAAGATTTCATAGCCGGCATTTAGCAGGCGCTTGATCTGGTCCCCTGCTCCCTGTCGGATTTCTTCGCGTAAAGCAAATGCTGTCACGGGCCTTCGATCCAATGAGAGAACGGTGTCTTCAAAGCCGGATTCCTCCGTGGCCCACTCCGCCCGCCCCAAGCGCCAGCATTTGCCATCATCAATCCACTCGAGCCCCATCCCGGGAACTTCCCGTACATGCGCGTCTGTTGCCGACGGTTCGTAGCCTTTGGCGAGGAGTGTCTCGCGGAGGCATGCCGCAACGGGGTGAAGACTGTTTTGCACCAGGGTGAGAATTGCGGAAACTGTTTGTGGTGCCAGGGGGTTGAGAGCCTCCGGATTGGCCAACTTCAGACTTTCCAGAGTAATCGTGCCGGTTTTGTCGAAGAGGATTGTGCGCACAGGCCTTAGTCTTGCCCAAAGTGAGGCTTCCCGCACATGGACGCCAAATTGTTGCAGACGCGCTGCCGCAACGTCATCGAGCAGCGGCAGCGCGACACCGATCGCGCAGGGGCAGGAAACAACAAGGATTGATACCAACACTTGAAACGAGGTCAGAATACCCGCACCCGATATAACCCACGCTAGAAATCCGACAGCGGCAATGATCAGGATACACGAAAGATAAATCCGGATGAGTTTTTGGAGACCCGGGTTCCGCCACGGTTTGATATCCTCGAATGCAAGCAAGCGGGCCAGTTGGGAGGAAGACCAGTCCTCCATGGCCAGCAGATCGATACGCTGGGAAGAGAGTGTGCGGGCTCCCGCAGGCACCAATCCGCCGGCAGCATAGGTGCGGGCCGCAGGCTCGCCGGTGATCCAGTTCAACGCGAAAGTTGCCGGCGACGCGATGAGCCGCGAGCGGACGGGAACTAATGCATTGCTTTCGATGGAAAAACGGTCACCCCGTACGAGGGATTCGGCGGGAAGGTCCACTTCGAGTCCATTGCGGAGCGTGAGAACTCTGCCAGGTGTAAGACGCAGGCCGAGAAGGCGGCGGCGGTTGTTTTCCACCGAGCGTTCCTGCAGCCACCGTCCGAGGAGCATAAGGAAGGTGAATACCGCCACAAAATCAAAATACGCGAACGAGATGGCGCCGGTTATCCATGCGAGCACCGAACCGCCATAGGCGAAAATCAGTCCGAGTGAGATCGGCAGGTCGATATGAAGGTCTCCCCTGCGGAGGGCCGCCCACGCCCGGCGGAAGAAGTAGGATCCGCCGATGGCGATACTTGCCGAAGCGATCAGGAGTGCGACTGCATCGAAGAGGGCTGCGAATTGGGCTCCTGCCTCAAGGCCCAGGTAGCGGGGCAGAGCGAAGAGCATGGCGTTGAGGGCGAGGGCTCCGCAAAGGCCCAGCTTGCGAACGAGCGGGCGAATGGGTTGCTTGGCCGCAGACTCACCGGGAGGCCCGAGCAGATATCCAAAGCGCTGCGCATCCCGGACATAGCCATTCAGATCACAAGCACCCTTGATCCACCTCAACCGGAGACTACCGGTCGCAGAATGGACTCTGCACGAGACCGCCCCGGGATGTTCCGCAAATACCGCCTCCAGCAACCAGACGCAGCCCGCGCAGGAAATTCCCTGTACCCGGAGTTCCAGTCCGGCCACCCCGGTGTCATTTCCTGCCTCCGCTGCTGCTTGCAATGGTTGAAGCCAATCCAGCGGACGCCCGTGGAATACGTTTGTCCCGACGGGAGAGGACTTTTCCCCATAGCGGTAAAAATCTTCCAGTCCTCGTTTGTGCAGAAGGTGGTAAACGAAGCGGCAGCCCGAACAACAAAACTCAGCCTCGCGATCAGAGGCGGAGAACGGCGTCCGGCAATGGGTGCAAAGTACAGTGGCCGACCGGGCTGCGGGAGTTTTGGAAGGGGTTTGCATCCTCAATGACACATCGGGCAGCCGGTGGATGCGGTGTAGCTCCCCCGGACGACAAGAAGCACAACGCTTGTCAGCGCGAGGCCTCGGCGAAGGAGATCCATCCGCTGTGCAGACCATCGTCCACCGAGGGCTGACAACCGGTTCTGAACAAGAAACAGGAGCGGAATTGTTCCGATTCCGAAGGAAGTCATGAGAAGGGCACCGGAAAAGGCCGAGCCCGACAGTGCCGCAGCGGCGACCACGAGGTAAAGAGGTGCACATGGAAGCAGAGGGGTTAAAAACCCAAGGGTTCCGGCTTTACCAACCGGCCCGAACGAACTGGCCTGCTGAAACCCGCGGGCGACGAGCAGACCGCCAGAGGGGAAACGCAGTCGCTTGTCCAGACCAACGGCCACAGCCAGAAAAAAGAGGGCAAACACCCAGGTCATGCTACGGGTGGCACCACTGAGTAATGCTTCGGAAATGCCGGATCCGAGGGCACCTGCAACCGCCCCGAGCAGCAAATAGGAAGTCATTCGCGACAGGTGGTAAGTCGCAGCCGGCAGGCTCCCTGATTGTTTGCCCGGTGAGGTACACGCGGCACAAGCAAGCGGGCCACACATGCCTGCGCAATGGAGGCTTGTTACAATCCCCGCCGCCAATGCGGCTGAAGGTCCAACCAGTTCGTTGGCCGAAATCATGGGGCGGCCCTCCTCTGCAGAAGTTCAATTTCCTCGGCAGGCGTGAGGTTCCGGGTGTTGATCCTTCCGCTCAGGTTCATCACCGTGAGCCAGACCCCGGTCAGTACAACGAAAGCAAAGACGGCCAGCAACCACGGGTGTTCGCTCAAAGGGTTTTTCATGGGGTGCCCTCCCGGAAAGGACCAAGGAAGGGTGCCCTCCGTTCGCTCACGACAGCTCCGTCTTCTCCGAGCACCTTCACATTCACATCAAAGTTTCCGTGAAAATCGGCGTCGGGAACGGAGAGGATCAGGGGTTCCTGGATTTCTTCCCCGGCCGCAAGTGTTACCGGCTTGGTTGTTGCTCCGTCACCCCGGAGGTTGGGCTGCTGCGACGAGATGGTGATCGTATAGGTCTGGGTGGCGGAGCGCTTGTTTGCGAGGCGGAGGAGGAAATTGTTGCGGACCGTATTTTCGTCCCGGATGTAGGGCGCGCCCGGAAGCCTCAGCACCGAAACAACCACCGGCTCGATCTTTCGTGTTGCAAAAAAGA
>JBGSSC010000491.1:0-2473 GCA_041737265.1 Terrimicrobiaceae bacterium
AACATTGCAGGCCGGACCCGTCTCCGCGAGGTGCACGTCCAATCCCTCGGCGTAGTACTGACCCGCCATGCTGCTGCCCGCATCGAACGTGACGACGGGGTGTCCGGGTAACCGCACCTTCCGGAGCTGCTCACGGAAAAAGGTCAGATAGTCGGCAAGAACCGCTGCGAGTGTTTTGTCGCCGCCCGGCCTGCCGATGCGGTGGACAGGTTCGGGTATGGAAGTGCCCAGAAATAGTGGTCCCCCGAGATTGGCGAGTTCGACCAGATCCTCGTGGCTGATTCGGGAGTAGGGTGGAACTCGCAGCCGCTGAAGGGCAAAGCGGATGCCGCGTCTCACCAAATAGGAGACGAGCGGTTTCCAGCGTTCCACCGGAACCGCATGCAGATTGTTGAGAAAATCATCGATGGAAATCCGGACCGCGTTCCCCGCTTCGTTCGCAAAGATCTCCTCGAATGCACCGGGAAGCTCATGCCAGAAAAGGCTCTCGATCCCTCCTCCCACAACCAGGTCTCTCGATCTCAGGCGGGAATAAATGGTTGCAACCTCCGCCCGAAGCTCCGTCCCGCCGATAGTGATGAGAACCTCCCGACCAGGCTCCAACGGAGTGACGCGAATCAGTGAGCGAAGGGCTCCGAGCTCGCGCTCCGGTGGCTCGATTTTCACAATTGCGTTCCCGGCACTGGCAGCAACCGCTTCCCCATCACCGGCGTTGTGAATGACCTCTATCAGGAACGGCTCTCCCGCGACGGCAGACCGTGGAACCCCGCAAATCCGGGGAAGCCCCGGTTTCGGCTCCCCAGGGTGCAGCCTGAGTTCCGCAAGAAACCATGTGCCAAGCTTCGCCTCCGCAAGCTGCGGACCGAATGCTTCGTCCAGCCCGGAATCAAAAAAGTCTGACAAAGCAGCCCGGCTCGTGTGGTTGGTCAGGACGAGATGGTTGATTCCAGGATCAATGGAACCCGCGGGGACGGGGAAACGGAGCCTTTGCCAGAACGAGGCCGTCTCCTCATGGCTTCTCCAATGCACCGTCCCTTGGAAGATCTCTTTCCCGTTGAGTTCAATTCCCATGACCCCGTTCAAAAACCGGTGGACGTAGGCGTGATCCTCGAAAATCCGAGGCATGGCGACCACCTCAACATCAACGGCACCTCCCGATGCCACTTCGCCGCTGAATGAAAATTCGATCCGCTGCCCCGCCTCCCACCGAAGGCACTCCCTGCTGTCCGAAATCGAATGACGGTCCTTCCCCCGGAAGCTGATTCTCCGGCTCTTATCCGCAGCGAGGAGATCCAGTGCGACAATACCAAGAGCCGGCTTGCAAGGCGGAGGAATGCAGTTCACTGCATCGGTATATTAAACAAAAGACTTTGTGGTCAATAGTTCCACCAGGGGCCGGCCTCACCCGGAGATCCCCGGCAAGGGGTTTGTTACCGGAATCCCAGATCCCTGAGCAAACCCGGGGTAATGTTGCCTGTCACCCGCAGCCCGCGATCCCGCTGGTATCGGGCGATGGCATTGCGGGATTAGTTTGTCCGCACGACGAGGACCCGGCGGTCCATCTGCATTTGATCTTCGGTGCCTTTTGGAAACATGGGATAATTTTCTCCGTAGCCGTGAGCAGTGAGGAGGCTGGCAGGGATATTGTAGCGCTGGGTGAGTTCATCAAACACACGCTTCGCCCGGGCTGCAGACAATGCCATGTTGTACTCGTCAGTCCCTTCGGTGCTTGTGTGTCCCTCGATGTCAAAACGTGTGCCCGGGTTTTCCTGACTGACCGCCAGTATAACCTGTGCCACTTGCTCCAATGCGACCCGGGACTCTTCGTCGAGGAGATCGTTTGTCTCAACCTCAAAGAGCACCGGAAGAGTCACATAGTTGAGTTCCCGCGTTTGCCCCTGCTCTTCAATCACGACGACATTGCGTTCCATATTGTAGACACGCCGGGGTTGCGACGTTTGCACGACTGTCACGGTTTCCACAGGAGCAGCTTGCACAGTTTCCACGACGACTGTCCGCGGAGGCAATGACAGTTGTTTTTGAACAACTTCCCGGTCCAAGGTTCGAACGATTTTTTTTACAGCGCCAACCGGAACGCGGACCACATCCTCAATCTCCGCGAAAACCGCGAGGTTGGTGAAGCAGAGAAGGGTGGCAATCAGGAAGCGGTTGACTCTATTAGACGGTGTATGGCGGCCTGTGATCATGGCGACAGAATATGTCCAGATCTCCGGCGCACCAATGGGGTGTAACCCTCATGCAGGGTGCTTCGCTGTCGAGGTCCCGGTAACGGAATCCGGGTATCCCGCCTCACACCATTTTGCGAAGCAAAATGATTCTAATCCGGCGGAACTGGCACCCGTTTCTCACCGGGTCTCCTTGCCAACAAACCCGCTCTCGGCACCGGCTCCCGCCGGATTAGGAGTGGTATTCCTGGATGCTGCGAACGGTGAATCCGGATTTGAGGAGGGCC
>JBGSSC010000498.1:0-3141 GCA_041737265.1 Terrimicrobiaceae bacterium
ACACCAGCCGGGAAATGTTCGGCGTCGGGGTCCGGGAGCTCAACAAGCTCCAGGCCAGCGGTCTCATTGACCGCATTCTCGACGAGCATGGCGGTCGCAAGCCCAACGGCCGAGGCCGCACGCCCCGCCGGGCCTACCAGAACGGAGGTGCGCGGTGATTGCCCTCATACCTCCAGCAAGGACCACGGCCCCGGCGGATGACCTCACCAGCGTGGTCTCCGCATCGCGCCTCAACTGCTTCCACACCTGCCGCCTGAAGTTCTACTTCCGGTACGTGCTGCAGCTGGTCAAACCAGCCACCGCCGCGCTCTTCGTGGGCAAGGCGGTTCATGCCGTCCTTCAGCAATGGAGCACGGCACGCTGGCGGGGGCAGGAACACGGCGCCCCGGCCCTGCGTGAGGGGTTCCTCATGAACTGGATCACCGGTCAGGAAGAGGAGCCCGTCTCATGGGAAGCCGACGAAGACCAGCAGCAGGAAAAGGCTTGGGGACTCGTGGAAATGTATCTGCGCGACACCCCGATCCCGGCCGAGGAAAAGCCCGAAGCCGTGGAGGTTCGTGTCGAGGCCGATCTGGCAACGCACGGGCTGCCCACCCTCGTGGGTATCATCGACCTCGTGCGTCCCGGCGGGCGGATTGTTGATTTCAAGACATCCGCCGCAACCCCGAATGCCGAACAGGTCGTCCACCGCAACGAAACCCAACTCAGCGCCTACGGTCTCCTCTACAGGGAGGCCACGGGCAAGCAGGAGTCGGGCTTCGAACTTCACCACTTGGTCAAAACCAAGACGCCCAAGCTCGTCGTAAGCGAAGCCCCGGCGACAACGGAGATCCAACACGCAAAACTATTCCGTTTGATCGAGTCCTTCGTGGACGGAGTCGAGCGGGAGGACTACGTGCCCTCGCCGGGCTTGCAGTGCGCAGCCTGTGAGTTCTTCAACGAATGCCGCGCCTGGTCGGCGAGGAGTCCCATGGCGGCAGTAAGGAGGGCGGCATGAACACCAAACTCGCAATGGCAGTCATCGTGGCTGGAACCCTGCTCGTCGCGGTGTTCCTCGCCGGGTGCGGCGGAGGAGGGGGAGTCCCGATTCCCGTCGATTTGAGCCCGGTTGGCGGAGGTCTGACCTTCCTCGGTCTGGCCCTCGTCATGTCGGCAATCATTGGCCTGTTCAGCGGGGGGAAAAAGTAGCCATGAAAAACCTATGGGATCTGGCGGCGTTCCTGCTGCCCATCGTGTTCGTACTTCTGTGCGCCCGCATCATCCTCGCCTGCATCGGCCAGATGCTCATCCCCCTGGCGATTTTGGCGTTCGTCGCCTTCGTCGCTTGGATCTGGACGACTCGAAACCGTTAACCAAAAGGCCGGGGGCACAACGCTCCCGGCCTTTTTCATTTCAACCCAAAAACTATGCACACAACACTTCATTACCGCGATGAGCGCTCGGACAAAGTTTACCGGGTCGCCATCGAACCCCGTGACGGCCTCTACGTCGTCAACTTCGCCTTCGGGCGCAGTGGATCCACACTCAACACCGGAACCAAAACCGCCGCCCCGCTGGATTTCAAAGCCGCGCAGAAGATCTACGACCGCGTGGTCAAAGAGAAACTGGCCAAGGGGTATATCCCCGCGGCTGACAGCCAGGGCTACGTTACCGGCAGTCGGAAGGTGACGGACATCCGTCCCCAGCTCCTCAATGCCGTCGAGGACCCCCAAGCCCTGCTGGCCGACAACGCCTACTACCTCCAGCCCAAGCACGACGGCAAACGTCTGCTCATCCACAAGCAGGGATTCGAGATCACCGGCATCAACCGCCGAGGCATCGAATGCGGGTTCCCGGAATCCATCCGGGCCGCCGCAGCCGCCATGCCCCACAACTTCCTTCTCGACGGTGAGGCCGTGGGGGACACCCTCCACGTCTTCGATTTGTTGGAGGCGGAATTCCGGGACTGGAGACCGGAGCCCTATGAGAAGCGCTTGGCCCGCTTGCTCCACCTGATGGGGCAATCTCCTCAATCCGCCATCCAATGGGTGGCAACGATTCGGGGGGTGGAATCCAAGCAGAGGGTCTTCGATCAACTCCGGGCTGACAATGCCGAGGGGGTTGTCTTCAAGAGGATCGCAGCTCCGTACTCACCGGGGCGACCGAACTCCGGCGGCGACCAGTTCAAATACAAGTTCGTCGAGACCGCGTCGGTGATCGTCCAGGCAATCAACGCCAAGCGCAGCGTGCAGATGGCGGTCTGGGAAAATGCCCGGCTCGTCCCATGCGGCAACGTCACGATCCCCGCAGACCAGCCGATCCCGCAGGTCGGGGATTTGATTGAGACTCGGTATCTCTATGCGATACCGGGCAGCGGAAGCCTCTTCCAGCCCGTGTATCTCGGTCTGCGTGACGACATCACCGCGGCGGAATGCACGCGCGATCAGCTCAAGTTCCGCAGGGAGGAGGTGGCGGCATGAACCTTCAAGCAAAATTCACCGGTGGACGTGCCAAAACACAAGCAGCGGCACCCCCGCCATTCGGACCTGCCTTCTCACCTGAGGTTGTGGCGAAAACCGAAACGCTCGAAATCCATGCCACGAGTTTCAAAGACCCCGGCACCGATTACTGCGAATTCCGGGCCTTCGACGCAGCAGGCAATCTCGTGGGCACAATAAAACTGGAGGGCTACTGAGCCATGATTCTCGCCAAGACAGGCGTCAATTCGGAGATGTCATTCCGTTGCTGCGACTGCGGCGACCTGATCACCGGCCGCCAGGTGATCGATGGGGAATTCCTCTACATCGTCCAAGCCAACCGGGAGATCCCCGAGGCATCGGTCTTCCGGTGCGAGTGCTGCCAGGACGAATGGGAAGAACGCAACGAATGACACCCTCCCGGACCATCGGGATTTCAACAAGCGCCGGGATGGCTCCCCGGCTCAGACACAACCATGCACCTCGACACCAACCGCATTTACCTCTGCACCGACGTCACCAACGGAGCGGTTCATCTGCTCCTGCCAAAAACACTCAACTTCGAGGTCATCGAGCTCCGGCTTGATGACCCCGATCCCCAATCCACGGACGCCGCCGAGTTCAAACTTCTCCGCGAGGAGATGAACCAACACGACTTCGACCTTCCGTAAAACCAACCAACAAA
>JBGSSC010000548.1:0-3339 GCA_041737265.1 Terrimicrobiaceae bacterium
AAATCACCGTCGCCGCCAAGTTCGGCGGAGCGGATCCCGCCGCGAATCCCCGCCTTGCAGCCGCTCTGGAAAAGGCAAGGAAGGAATCGGTCTCCCGCGATGTGCTCGAACGGGCGATCAGCAAGGGGGCCGGCACGGGAAGCGATAAAATCTCAATGGCGCATATCGTTTTTGAAGGCTATGCCCCGCACAAAGTGCCTGTGATCATTGAGGTGTACACCGACAATACGAATCGCACGACCCCGGAAATCCGTATGCTTTTCAAAAGGGGCCAGCTGGGAGCCCCGGGCAGCAATAAATTTCTCTTCGAGCACGCCGGACTCGTTGAGGCGCATTGCCCGGACCCTGCCGCCGACCTGGAAGCTGCTGCCATTGAGGCCGGTGCCAACGAGGTCGAGCCTCTGACCCACGATCAAAACGACGACATTCCCCCGGGCTCAACCGGTGCCCGCTTTTTGTCTGATCGAACCTCCACGGCTGCGGTCTCCGGTTGGCTTTCGGCCAATGGTTGGTCGGTGGTTACCAGCGAGCTGGGATACATTCCCAAGCAATACCCGGAGCTTGCTGCCGGGCACGCCGCTGAGGTCGGCGAGTTTCTTCAAGCCTTGGACGACCACGATGACGTGCACCGTGTTTGGGCTGCTCTGCGCTGAGCCCTGGCAAACGCACCCGGGTCAAAACATCCACTCTGCGTCTCCGTATCTCTGCGGGAAGTCCATCCACTGACGGCACGGGAGAAACAACTTTTGAATCCTGTTGTTCTGCGTCCGCACGCCTCAGAGAGCAATAACCCCATGGGATCCGGCACCACATTCCGGCGGGTTGGATTTTGGGCATGTGCGACCCTGGCTGTGGCCAACATGGTGGGGACGGGGGTTTTCACGAGTCTCGGTTTTCAGGTGGCGGTGTTGCCATCCCCATGGGTGATCCTCCTGGTCTGGGGCGTGGGTGGCGTTGTTGCTTTGTGCGGTGCCCTTTCCTACGCGGAACTTGCTTCGATGTTTCCACGTTCGGGAGGGGAATACACATTCATCTCGCGGATCTATGGATTGAGATTGGGATTTGCCGCTGCGTTTGTCGCGGTCTCTGTGGGCTTTGCGGCGCCGATCGCCCTGGTGGCGATGGCTATCGGTGAATACCTTTCGGGTGCATTGCCAGGGGTTCCTGCGCGCTCCGTATCCTTCGCCGCTCTTCTTGCTCTTGCCGTTGTCCATTCCGTGGCAGTCCGCGCAAGCGGGGTGTTTCAGGTTCTGGTCACCGGCCTGAAGATAACAATGATCACGACCTTTCTTGTGTTGGGATACCGTGCGGGGAACGTATCGGGTGTTTCGTTTATGCCCTCGGAAGGCGACACCGGACTGGTGTTTTCATCGTCCTTCGCTGTGGCGTTGATGTTCGTGCTTTATTCTTACAGCGGGTGGAATGCTTCCTCGTATATTCTCGGTGAGGTTCGCGATCCGCAGCGAATCGTGCCGCGGGCGATGCTGGCAGCGACATTATTTGTGGCGGGTCTGTATCTTTTGCTCAACCTGCTCTTTTTGCGCAGTGCGCCGGCCACCGCATTTGACGGACAGATCGAGGTGGCCGAAATTGCGGCACGATCTCTGTTCGGCTCCGAGGGGGGGAGGTTGATGGCGGGGCTGATCAGTCTGGGGCTTGCTGCCTCCTTGAGCGCGATGACGTGGGCTGGTCCCCGCGTGGCGCAGGCGGTGGGGAGGGATTTTCCGGCTCTGGGCTGGCTGGCGCTGACTTCTGCCAGTGGTGTTCCACGCAGGGCCCTGGTCCTGCAGACCCTTCTCGCTCTGGTGTATCTGAGCACGTCATCCTACGAGGCGGTGCTTGTTTACACCCAGTTTGCACTCATGCTTTGCGGGTTTCTGACCGTTACCGGGCTGATACTGATGCGGTGGAGGGAGCCCGCTCTGGATCGCCCCTTCCGTTGCACCGGATACCCTCTAACTCCCCTGGTTTTTCTGCTTGTTTCCGCCTTTGCACTCATCCACACGGCAATCGAAAAGCCGGGGGAGGCACTTGCAGGAACCCTCACCCTCGCAGCGGGCTACGGACTGTACTTCCTTGCGAGGACGAAAAGAACCGAAGCGCGGATTTAATTCATGTCGCAGCCGCCGACGTGAGACGGTGGCATCCGCCATTCTGTCGAGTCTCTGGCTCCACGCCCTCACGGGCGGGGCTAAATTATTTCTTAATCCGCACTGCCTGTCACTTTACCGGCCGTTTCCCGCAGGGGGAAACCGCGGTAGGATTTTCGGCCGCCATTCGGGGTTTGAGACCGTGCCTGTGGAGACGTATTCGAAGAGCTTGCTCACCGGGAAGAAGACGATGCCGGGTATTCCCTTTGCGTTGAGCCTCATCGACATGTCCATGCGGTCCGTCGTGAAGAAAATCGTGCCGGCCCCGAACATCGCAAATCCCGCTCCCTGAATCTCCAGATTGTCCGACTCGATTTTCTTGTCGGCAATGCGGAAATCCGCGGTCGCGAGGCGGGCAGTCTGGTACCCGACTCCCGGAATGATTTTGTGAATGATGTCCGAGAACGGCCCGAGGATCGGGATCGCAAAAACATTTCCCGATTCCACCCGGATCGAGCCTTGCCCGCGCATGTCGGATTCCTGTCCCAATTTTGAAGTGAACTTGTATTTGCCGCTGCCAACCCCACCGGAGCCTTCATAGTCAAAATACAGCTTGGTGATTTTTGCGAAGTCCACGCGCCGGGCAGAAACATCGGCATCAAAAACCGGGCGTTTCGGGTCGATCGAAATATTTGCGGTGACCGAGACGTCTCCTCCCATCAAGCGCGTCGTTGGCACTTTCGCCCGGATGTTGGCTCCTTCGATGGTGACGGTGGCGGATGTTTTTCCGAATCGCAGGGTTTTTCCAAGGAGATCATATTCGAGGCCTTCGGCGGACTCAACCTGGAGGTCGAGGTCATTCTTCGAGATGTCCTTCATGTAGATCGTCCCTCCGGCGCGGACGTTGGGAGGAGTCAGAAAGCGGTACGGCCGGATCGATTCCGCAATCTTCGGATCGATCCACATCATGATTTCCACCGGATTCAAAGTGGAGACGACTCCGTCGAGGGAAACAAGCTGGCGTTTGATGTCGTAGGTGAAATTTCCTGTGCCGCTGCCTGTCTCCCGTTCGATGCGGAAGTTCCTGTACGTGATTGCTCCGTTCTCGAACTCGAGCCGGGAATCGGCCTCTTCAATCCAGACGCCGCGCATGGCGGTGCGACCGAATTTCATGGTGCCATTTCCGGAGAGGGCGAGGAAATCGGGGCGGGTGCCACGCAGGGAAACCTTTAGATAAGGCTCATCCTTG
>JBGSSC010000562.1:0-2479 GCA_041737265.1 Terrimicrobiaceae bacterium
CGCCCTCAAACTCCATCGCGCAGACCTGGTGGTCGACAACATTGTTGTCGCAACGGTAAACACAACGTCCGTACCGGTTTGTCCTCAGCAACTCCGTCAGGTGCTCGTTATCTCTCACCACTCCCATCTGGCGCAGATAAGCGGGGTCCGTGTCGGGCCGGAAATAGATTTTTCGAACATCGTACGGACATTCCGCGGACACCGGGCAGCCATCAAGACAGTAGGCCGGGGCGCCTTCCGGCATGTTCTCACGACGGAACAGGGCCAGACCTCCGAAGGACGATATGCGCAGCGGCTTGGTGCCAATCAGGTAATGCAGCCAGTCCATGTCGTGACAGGACTTGGCAAGAATGATCGGGGCAACCGCATCGTTGTTAAAAACGCCGCGTGCGAATGTGTGCGACATGTGTTCGAAGCAGACATTTTCGCTGTGTTCGACGTTCACAATCCGCCCGCAGGTGCCCGAGGCAACAAGCTGCTTTGCCGCATGAAAAACGGGCATGTAGCGCATCTGATGGAACACCATAAAAACCCCGGCATGATTCCGGGCCGCATCGGTTACTGCAATGGCTGCTTCCGGGCTCAGTGCAAGAGGCTTCTCGCAGAGAACCGCGTATCCGGCTTTCATGGCCAGGCTCACAGGTTCGGCACGAACCGTCCCGCTTGCCGCAACAATCAGTGCATCGGCGATGGCAGCCGGATGGCAGCGGAAAAACTCCGCAACCGAAGCGAATTGCATCGGGGAGGGAATCTGATGGGCCTTAGCAAAGTCCAACCGCCGCTCTTCGTCGGGCTCGATCACCGCGACGAAAACGGCCCGGTGAGGATGGCTCAGCGCATAGCTCCCGAATGTCCCGCGCCCGCGGTTCCCCGCCCCGACAAGCACAATCGATATGGTGTCTTTCATGGATGCATCGCTAAATGGAAGGCATCACGTGACCCCCGCATACCGGCAGATAGACGCCCGATATGTAGGAGGCAAGATCGGAGGCAAGAAATGCGACGGCATTTGCCACTTCCTGATCCGATCCCCGGCGCCGCAGGGGAATGTTTGCTTCATAGTCCGGCCGGCGTTCCGTGCCATCGGCCCGGTCCCGATCGCTGATGGTCCAGCCGGGAGCCACCTGGTTCACGGTGATCCCATGGGGACCGAGTTCCCGTGCAAGCACGCGGATCAAGCCGTCCTGGCCGCGCTTCCCGCTTACATAGGCACTGGAAGTGGGTGCACAGAGCATTGCACATTCGGTGTTGATTGCGATGATCCGACCCCACCCACGCTTGACCATGGCCGGAGCGAAGGATTTTGCCATATAGACATTGTGCATCACGGTTGATTGAAACTGCCCCTCGAAGTCAGCGGGAGATTGTTCCAGAACCGGCACCCAGGAATACTGGATGACGGCGTTGTTCACGACAATATGAGGTTCTCCCAGATGCTTCTTCACCGACTCCTGCAGGAAGGAAACGCTGTCCCCGTCCGTAATGTCGGCCTGAAAAATTCCGGCCCTGCATCCCAGGCCTTCAAGTTCCTTGCAGAGTGCCTCGGCCTGCGCCTTGTTGCGGTGGTAATGGATGGCAACCGTGGCCCCGGCCTGCGCCAGAGTCCGAACCATCACCCTCCCGAGTTGGCCGGTCGCTCCGGTGACCAGCGCAATCTTTGCTTCCAGGTTGATTTGCAGTCCGACCGGGTGGTTTTTGTTCATAATCCTGGCAGTATACATGGGCGGGAACCCATGGCTCGAAAAAGCGTTAAGGGGAATTGCACCGCTGGTTTCATTGGATGGCGGCACTCTTTAAAAGCCCGGCAAACGCCCGGCGGACAAACGCCCGGCGATCCGATGCATAAATTTGATTCCGCCCGGAAGGGAGCCGCCCCAACCGTTGTTCGATCCTTCCCAGAACAAGATGCAATTGCCAGATATGATCCTGACAGGTGTCGACTCCCCAGGACGCTGCTGTTGTGTGTTCATGACCAGCAAGACTTCTCCAGAGGGAACGGGTCGGTGACAAAACACTATCCTTGGTGGATTCAACACCCTGCAATTTCTCGATCAATGGAACAGCCGCGATTGGAGAGACTCCGCGTTGCACCAGACGTTCGACGGTCAGCGCAATCATCGTGATGACATTAAATGGCAATCGGAGATCCAAAACTCCGGACAAGGCGGGTAGACAAGCTTCTGTTCCGCAAAGCCGCAGAAGTACAATCGATTGAAGCCAGAACGGGATCGCAACACATTGACCAAAAGCGCCCTTGTTCTCCGTGTCGCACTCATCCAATCCGACCTCCCGGCTTTTCAAAGCCTGGAGCAGGCGAGGCTCCGCCCTGGAATCCTCCCGGAAAGCAAGGATGGCGGCGGCATAAAACGAGACGGCGGCGCCAGGTGATGCAAGGCGAACGGCCACCGCGTTCATGGATTCCGGATCCCTGGCAAGGTGCCAGAGATGCAAACCGCTTTCCCCGCGATCAAGGGCTTCC
>JBGSSC010000589.1:0-2671 GCA_041737265.1 Terrimicrobiaceae bacterium
ACCGGAGGATCCGGCTCGATGGCTGACCCGCGGGCGTTGAGCCGCCTTTTGCATAACCCTGTGGCCGTGGTGGCGGCTGCCATCCTTCTTTTCCTCGCGCTGGCGTCTGTCGCAGGCCCGTTTTTTCTGCCGGCCTCCTACGCCGAGCCCGGGCCCCTTTCGTTCGAACCTCCGTCATCCGCGCATCCCTTCGGCACCGATATCAATGGCCGGGACATCCTCTACCGCGTGCTTTCCGGCGGGAGGATCTCACTTCTGGTCGGGATCTGCGGGGCGGCCGTGAGTCTCCTGATCGGCACGACCTATGGCCTGGTGGCCGGCTATGCCGGAGGGCGCGTGGATGCCGCGATGATGCGGGTCGTCGATATCCTCTACTCAGTGCCGAGGCTGGTGTTCATTCTTGTGTGCATCAATGCCTTCGACCAGCACCTCCGGGAGCTGGCGGCCGGATTGGGGTGGACATGGCTGGTTTCCTCGTCGCGGCTGGCCGTGCTCATCCTTGCGCTGGGGGTGATTGAGTGGCTCACCCTTGCACGCATCGTGCGGGGTCAGACATTGGCCCTGAAGAGCAGGCAGTTTGTTGATGCGGCCGCAGCGCTCGGGCAGTCGCATTCGAAGATACTTCTCCGTCATATTCTCCCCAACATGACAGGGATCATTGCCGTCTACCTCACCCTCACCATCCCGGCTGTGATTATCGACGAGTCCTTCCTCAGCTTCCTTGGCCTCGGAATCCAGGCACCCCAATCGAGTTGGGGGTCCTTGCTGGCCGATGGCGCCGCCGCGCTCAATCCGGTGAAAATCCGCTGGTGGCTGGTCGTGTTTCCTGCCGCGACGATGGCCCTCGCATTGATGGCGTTGAATTTTCTGGGTGATGCGCTCCGCGACGCATTCGATCCGCGGACCTAGCAGCTTGTCGGACTTAGAATCAACGGCATTCTCTGGAAAGGGAATCCTGGGAGAGAAGGGGTGGCCCAGCCAGACAAGCTGCTAAAGCTTCCGCTGCGCGGAAGGCGCGGAAGGAAAATCCCACTTTTGTGCATGGAGTGAGGAATGCTCAAATCCTCACTGAGTTCCGGAACGCGAAGTTTCCCTTCCGCGAAGCGGAATTTTTAGCAGGATGTCGGGCATGCGAGCAGCCAACCTCTCATGACTTGAAAGAAAAATATGTGTCGGCCTTTCACAAGTCCGACATCCTGCGGGATTTGGTCTCGCAAGGCAGCCTGCGCCTGTGTAATTCGAATCGTGATGATGCCGACTAATTTCCAGCGCAAGATCCTCTGGGCTGCGATCACGGCGGTTTCCTGCGTCGCACTGGGCGCCAGTATCGCTCTTGTCGGTGGGCTGCTTCTCCGGGGAATTTCCTTTTTGCAGCCGGTTCTGACGCCGATTGCCATCGCGGCGATTCTCGCCTACCTCCTCGAACCGGTGGTCAAGTGGCTCGAAGGCCGCCGCCTCTCGCGCACCAAGGCGGTTGTTGCCGTCTTTTGTGCATTTACGATCCTCATCGCAGGGATCTTCGTCTGGGTTGGACCGGCACTTTTCCGCCAGGGAGGATTGTTCATCACCGACCTTCCAAAGTACATCCAGCGAGCCCAGGTACTCGTCAACAATACGGTCTCCAGCGCAAAAAAGCTGACCGAACTCCCCATCCTCCGCCGGTCCGTGACGGAGGAGTCGGGAGAACCGCTTTCGTCGCACATTCAGAAGGCATTGGATGACGGGATTGCGGAACTGCAGAAACAGATTCCCGCTGCAGCCCTCGCCACCGGCAAGTTCCTGCAGCGGAGTGTGGGAGGATTCTTCGGAGTCTTCGGCACGTTGCTCAGTCTGCTTCTTGTGCCGATCTTTCTTTTCTTCTTTCTCAGGGAAGGCGCGGCCATTGCGCAGAGTTGGAGCAACTACCTCCCCATGCGGGCCTCTCCTCTGAAAAGCGAGATCGTTTCGCTTCTCAGCGAGATCAACAACTATCTCATCAGCTTCTTTCGCGGGCAGTTGCTTGTAAGCATGATCGACGGCGCGATCACTGCCATCGCCTTGTTGATTCTCGGCCTGGACTTCGCTCTTTTGATCGGGCTGCTGGTGGCGGTTCTCGGCCTGATCCCCTACGCCGGGGTTTTCATCAGCTGGATTCCCGCGGTTGTCATTGCCGCAGCACAGTTCGGGGACTGGCTGCATCCTCTGATCGTCACCATCATTTTTCTCGGAGTGAACAACCTCGATGGTCTCTTCATCGCTCCAAAAATTGTTGGTGAATCGGTGGGTCTCCATCCCCTCACAGTCATTATTTCCGTACTGGCGTGGAGCATGATTCTCGGAGGGCTGCTTGGTGCTCTCCTTGCCGTGCCTCTCACCGCGACGGTCAAGGTGCTACTCAAACGTTATTTCTGGGACAAACCGGGAACAGTCCCCGCAGCAGCAGAAAGCTCCTAATCCGGCAGGTGGTGGCGCCATGGGCGGGGGTGAAGGCATTGACACTCCGTGAGAAATAGCCTCCCTCGCCGCCGGATTAAGATATTTTGCTTCGCAAAATGGGGACTGCTAATTGAATTTTTCGGTCACAAAGCTCTTTTTTCCAGAGGATTGTGAGCGTCTTTAAAAAGGTATTGCGCACAGTGTGCAGGAGTAAAATCGAAAGGGACTAAGTGACGTCCGCTTGTCGCGCATGGTT
>JBGSSC010000058.1:0-3355 GCA_041737265.1 Terrimicrobiaceae bacterium
CTCATGCCGACGAGGTTCAGTGCGAGGAACACGGCCCCCGCCATGAAGATTAGAAGCCGCCGTTCAGTTTGTGTCAGTGGCCGCATCGGGCATCCTCCCTTCGATTTGAAAACGGATTGTACTCTTGGCGGCGATTTCAGGCGGGCGGGCCGTCCAGTCAAACTCCGCAAGCTGAGGGGATTTTTTGAGACGCTCGATGAGTTCGTAGGTCTGAGAAACATCCGCCGCCTCGCCCGCGACGAGAACGACTCCCCCCCCATAGGTGAACTGCGTGAAGCGCACGTTGTCAGCCGGAATTTCTTTCGCCACAGCAGCAAACACATCCAGGGCAAAAAGTGAGGGGTCCACCGCCGGCCGGATTGCTTTCCAGCGCTCGGAGGCTGCACGGGCCTCAGTGGCCGGCCCGCGCAATGCATCGGCCTCGGCTTTCAGCTTCGCCAAACGAAAGGCACCCGCGACGTAAAACCAACCCGCGATCGCGGCAACCAGAAGGTAGATAGCGGCGGCCACCGCGGCAATGAGCGCGATTTTTTTGATCTGTTGTTTTTTCTCCCTGCGGGAAACGGCAGCGGGGGGAGCCAGATCGGCGGCAAGTTCCGGAAGTTTGGGAGGTGGCAGTGCCGGTTGGAAGTCAACGGTGATGCCCATTGCTGACTCCAAGGCCTCCTTTTCCCCGGTGTCGAATGTTCCAAAGAGCACGGCGGATTGGGGCAGGTGCAGCAAAACCTCTTCGGCATGCAGCCTGAGTGCGGCGCGTGCGACAATCGATGCGGCGTCGGGAGTGAGGCGGGACTCACCGGTCGGGGAAAAGTATACGTTCTTTCCCTTGCGGTAACAGGCATAACAGACTTCGCCGTCTTCTTTCCAGAGGGCCAAATCCGCATCTCCCGTATCCAACAGGCGGGCGGGGGCCTCATAGGCAGCAGCCCGGCGGTGGAGCGCTTCGAGGACGGTGTCGTCCGAGGCAAGCACGCCGAGAACGAGGGCCCGGTCGGCATCACGCTCGATTTCGATCGCAGCGATCTGATGTCCCCTCCTGGAAAGATGCCGCGCGGCAAATTCCAACCCCACCAACTCCGAAGGGTCTCCCGCGGGAGAGATCCAAAGGGGCAGAGCAAGAAATGTGCGGGTGGGCGCGGCGACGGTAAAATGACCCGCCCGCGATGCATTCTGCTCAGGCTCACGAACCGGTTCTCCCTTTGTGTTGAAACGCCAGAACTCCCAACCCTCGCTCCCCGGTCGTAAGACAGCCGGAACCGGCCGCGGCTTCGCGCTCATCGCTCCTCCCACGCAAGCAGGCGGTCCCCATCCAAAACAGCTGTAACTGTTCGCTTCACACCTCCGGCGAATCCCGTGCTCTCGATCCGTCGCACACTCCCCGCGGTTCCAAAGAATTTTTCGAGAGCTCCATTCGTTCCCGAACTCCCTGCGATGGCCACTGCCTGATCAATATCCTCGAATTCCTGGTCATCCACCGTGCCTGGGAGACCGTCGGGTCCTGCCAGATGGGCTTTGATGCCCTCAATCTGGCGGGGAATAAGCCCAGCGACGTCCTCGAGGATTCCGTCGTTTGCATGGTTGATGTTGATCTTCCCTTCGTGCAAAACAGAGAAATAGTCCCGCCATCCCTCCTTGGCGGCCAAAACCTCCCGAAGATTCAGCACTGATTCCATCTCGCGGATATCGCCCAAAGCCGCGTTCGGCGGCAATCCCTGAATTCCTGCGGCTCTGTATTCGGGAAATTCCGCCCCAGCCAGACCACGGAGATCATCAGGATCGATCCAGTCGGCAAGGGAGTCGATGGCAGCGTCGGAAACCCGGACCTCTGCCCCCCATGCGGCAAAGAGAGTTCCGAGCAAATCCCTGTCGCCCGAGCCGATCCAGAAATTCGGGTTGATACGACCGGCCTCGTCGGTGATCAGTACGCGAAAGCCCTCCGACTCAGGATCCCCTTCGTCCAGCAACGGGTCACTTTCCTGCACGTCGGGGTGCATTGCAATGGCCAGCCCTTTCAAAGCCAGCATCCTGGCATGAAAAATCTTCTCTGCACGGGTCTCGTCCTCCATTTGCTCATTAATCCGCACGGCAACGAGAATGACGACTCCCGAGAGAAATGCGACACCCCAAAGCACCAGAGGAAGAGCGATTCCCCGGCGGTTCATGGTGCGTTGGTATCGATCACACTGCCGCCTCCCTTGGAGCCGCCCGAGCCCTGTTCGAGTGGTGGGATCCAGAAGACAGCTTCCACCGGGAACTCCGGCTCGTCCCTGCGGAAAAATCGAAGCCTCACCAACTCGGGGCGACCGGAGCCCTGAGGCCACTCCTCGCGCCATTCCTGCTGAATAAAAAATGCCCATTCGACTTTCTCAACGCGGGGCAGCAGCGGGATGCCCGCAGCTTTGCGGGCTTCCTCGAGTTCGGAGCCCGAGATCGCAGGCGGAATTCTCTTCAACGAAAAGGACCGCGTGCCATCGGCCTGCGGAGGAGCCGAGAGAATGACTTCCCCTCCCGCGAGGCCGGGAATTCCCAAAAAAACGCCGGCTCCCCGAAAGACTAATTCCGGGATTGCGGAGCTGCCTCCCGTTTCAAAGCGAAGAAACACCTCGCCGGTAGCCGGAACATTCGCAAAGGCGTTGCGACTGGCCCGGAGGAAAGAACCCAGACGTTCCTGGGAAACCTGCTCCTCGAGGGTGATGCGAGTCGCGTCCAACGCAGCGGTCGACACCATGTAGATGGCACCGGCCAGGAACCCGAACAGGGCAACGGCAAGGACGGTCTCGATGAGCGTGAATGCCCTGCACCGGCGAAACGCTTTCATTCGCCCTGACGCAGAACGACCGTTCCCGCCTCCGCATGCAAGCCATCGGCCTCCACCTTGATTGTCAGGTTCCACAAGTCCTGCAGTTCGATACCTTCCGCTGTCTTCACAAGATAGGGTTCAAAGGTTTCCTCCACACGGACACCGCGATTGTCCTTGGCCTCAATCACTCGGCGCGTGCCCGGGTCCGGGGGCACCACCATGCAGAATGCGATGCGGCTCTCGAGTTCCCTCCGCATACGCGCCACATTCCGTGCCTCGACCCCGGCCCCGATCGAGGAATCCAGAGCCAGTGCAAGCCCTCCAAAGGCGAGCGCAAATACTCCCATCGCGATCAATGCCTCGAAAAGGCTGAAGCCGGAATGCGATGGGCCGGCTGATGGGAGTCGGTGCCTCAGTAGAGTAGGGAGAGAAGCCACGGGATGAGAGGCGCAAGGCCAGTAACCGCCGACTTCTCTCCCCCTCATCAAACCGGACAGGCAGATTTCCTGCATCCGGCTTTCGGAGCGCCGTTCTTCGGTTTGCTTCATGAGGTTT
>JBGSSC010000620.1:0-3401 GCA_041737265.1 Terrimicrobiaceae bacterium
GGTCCGCGCACGGGTCGAGACGAGGGCAGGGACGAGGGCAGGGACGAGGGCGTGTGCATTTCAGGGTGCCTGATAAACCGCTGGGCGGATCTAACGAACGCTCACCCGCAGCATATTCCAAGATGCCGCTGGAAGACTGGCGGAAACGAACGTGCCGTTGAGCCATCCGCCGGGAGAGGTGCAGGTGGATTTTGGATGCGCCTTGGCGAAGATGAACGGGGTGTTGTCGAGATTCGAGCGGAGCATTCCGGAGAGTCGTTCGGCATCGCTGCTGAAATGAGAGCGATCACATCCCGAGATCTGATGGAGAGCGGCGTCCAATGCATCCACACAAAACCGGAGCGAGCGAGGGAAAGAATCGTGCAGGATCAGAAATTCCGCGACCTCCCAACTCGTCACCTGGCCGTGGGAAATCCTCAGGAACGCCTCCAGCGCACGACACGACCGCAGAACGGCCATCCATTGGGTGACATCGACCGTCCCGCCGACCTGTTCGCCGCTGGGGAGGAGAATGTGATACTTGATATCCAGAACCCGCGAGGTGGAGTCCGCCCGCTCCAAGTCAACTTAACAAAAGGTGTGAAAATCAATTCTCGATCACCACGGGACGGAAGAACTGCCTCGGCAACGCGAGCGATCCGGTGAACGTCCGCACGCCGGCCGGGCCGGGCAGGCCGTTGTTTCCGGGCACATTCCAGCGTGACCACGTGACGAGGTCCGTCGACGTCTCGATCCACACAATGCGGTTCGCCGGGAGATTCAGGCTGACCGTGAGTGTGCTTCCATCGGAGGTGATCTGTGCATTGGGAAAGCTGGCTCCGCTATTGGGCTCGGTGCCGATGAGGAACTCCGCTTCGTTTGTGGCATTGTCGCCGTCCGGATTCGCCGTCCTCTCGCCGGCACCGGAGTTCGCGGATTGAAATTTCAAAACCCGCCAGGCCGCGTAGTCCTGCCGGGCGGGGAGTGATGTCGATATCCATTGTTGAATTTCCGCAATCGCTCCCGCATCGAGCACGTTCGATGCAATCGGCGGCATTTGTAAAAACAGGCACCGATCCTCGCGAAGGTTCTACGGCCATTCCTCAGGGGCCCGTCTTGGTGACGACGAGGCGTAAAAAACGCGCACCGGTCTGAGGGATGACGGCGTCGTCCCGGTAGGTAACCTGCTCGGTCGCGCCGGTGCTCACGGTATTGATGAGAGTGAAGCCGTCCGCACTCCATGGTAAGCTGAGATTGCTGGTCGCCTGCGGCGTGTAGGTGAGATCGGTCGCCCCGAGCACACGCGTGAAGGTGATCGTGAGGCGTCCGCTGTCTGCTCCGAGGACGGGAGCGAGGCTATCGGAAGCCTTGGGGTTCCCGTTAAGCGCGTATTCAAGGAGGGTGTTGAAGGAATCGCCGTCGTGGTCGGCAGTCTCACCGCTCACTGCCGGATCCGCGAGGTCGGCAGGGGTGAATGCCGCGAGTCTCCACGCCTGCCAGCGCGAGACGCCGTTGGCGACGATGACAGTGCGGGAAGCGCTTGCGGTCTGGCCCGCAGTGTCAAACACGGTCATTCGCACCACATGGGCTCCGTTGCTAAGCAGGGTCGTATTCCATTGAGTAGGGGTTCCGCCAATCTGGTAACTGCCGCCCAATGCAGTGTCGGTGTAAACAAGGACATCGTTAATGTAGAATTCCCCTCGAACCGTTCCCACGTCGTCATCGCCATCACCAAAAAATTCGGCACTGGTGCCGGAGACAAACTCGCCCGCGTAGGGACGTGTCAGCGAGACAAGGGGCGGCTGATCAGCCACGACGTTGATGGTAAAGGTTTGGGTCGCAGGAGGGAGGGTGCCGTTGGCGGCCTGGATGGTCACATTCGATAGGCCAAGGGAGTTGGGAACCCAGATAATGCCCCCCGATTCCGGGGCAATGGTCATGCCCGAGGGGAAGGTCAAGAGGCTGAATGTCGGCACCGGATTCCCGTTGGCCTCAACGTCGTAAACATAGGTCGCATTGATCACTGCGGTTGAAAGCGGGGCGGTCGTGATCGTGGGGGCGATTTCCGGGACGTCGTGATCGTGGTCAGGGCTGAGGATGGCCTGACCGGCGGGGTTGGCCTGGATCGGCCCGTTGCCAACACGGTCAAAGAGGGAGAAGTCGTCATTGAGATGATCCCAGGCGCACCAGCCAAAACCAAAGCGCTCCGTCTCATCTCGGACGCGGCGCATAAAGTGGGTCCGCACGTTCGTGAAGCCTCCTCGTGGATAATAGACATTGTGCGCCTCGGCGGCTTTGCGAATGCCGAATTCGCCGATATGAATCTCGCGATACTCGAGAAGGTAATGGTTGGGTGCGGTCTGATTGATCAGATCGCTGCGCAGAGAGGAGAATTCGGTGGTGAGGTCGTTTCCGAGGGCGGAATCCAAAGCGGCCGCCGTAAGAATCGGTGCGGGCGCGGTGTAATGGGTGAGGCCCATGGGGGCGTAATAGTGGAGGGTGTAGGCAATGTTTTTATCCTCACCGAAGGCGGTGGCGGAATCGGCGACGGGAACGGTGGGACGAACCCCGAAAGAGGGGTAGCGCGGCTGGGAGGACTGGATCCCCGAGAAGGAGTAGCGATTCCCGGAGTCATTCGCGGTGATGTAGATCACGCGATTGGGATTACTCTCACGAACGACGCGGCGGAGGCCTTCCTGCCGGGCGGCGACCTCGGCATTCGCAGCGGCCGTGCCGAGAGGTAAGTGAACGGGCTCATTCATGAGCTCAAAGCGTAGCCAGGGTCCTTCGTTGGCAAAGCGGGCGGCGATGGCCCGCCAGACGGCAGCGGCCTGGAGTTGCTGGGTGGGATTGGTGAAAAGGGTCTGGGTCCCGCCCAGTTCGAGGCCGGGCAGTTTGTGCAGATCGAGAATCACGCCCAGGCCGCGGGCGCGGGCCCAGCCAAGGGCATTGATGAAGGGCTCCATCGCGACGGGATCCAAGGTGAAGGTCGGCGCGGTGGGGGTACCCCCGAGCGTGCCCCATAAGTCGTATTCGACGGGAATGCGGAGGTGGTCGAAAGCCAGGGGCACGGCGGGGCCGGTCCCCCGGCGCAGATTGGCGATGTAGTCAACGAGCGCTTCGTCGAGCCGGTCTGCCGCTGCATAGGGAAAGTAGGAGGCGTTTTGCGATAGCCAGTGGCTGATGTTTAAGCCACGCCAGAAGGTGAACGGGCGGGGTGCGACGGCCGGCAACAGATCGAGGGCACCGAAGCTCCAGCGCGCCGGCGTGGGGGTGTCGCCCTCGGGGGAGTAAACTAAGACACCGGAAATACGGGACAAGTTGGCGTGCAGGGCGCCGGGGCGACCGTCGGGCAGTCGGAGATCAAGGGTGCGGGTGCCGCTTCCGGCCGAGCGCGCGAGCGTCCAGAAACTGGCCCCGCC
>JBGSSC010000622.1:0-3418 GCA_041737265.1 Terrimicrobiaceae bacterium
GGAGTCATTCGATGCCCGCCATGCCCCATCGTCTCCTCATAGGCTGCATGTGCAGTGTCAGACAAATTCATTAATGAGACCGTAGCGCGAAAAGGAATAACTTCAAGAATAATTCTAATCTGGCAGGACGGGCGTGCGAGGAGGGATGTGCGGGCAAGGGCTTCCAAGGAGAAATGCGAGACATCGCCGCCAGATTAGGACATTTTTGCTGCGCAAAATGGAAATAAACCCCTTGCTTCAAAAAATTGGAACCTGCTCGGCGGAAGGGGTGAATTCGCAGCTTGGAGAAGAATCAAGCCGGGAGCCGGGCCGTCGATTGCTGAAAGGAGGCCGGGTTTCAACCTTTTTCCGCCTTATTTTGCAAAGCAAAATTTTACTAATCCGGCGGCGGGTGGAGACTGTTTCTCACCGGGTCTCCTTGCCCTCACGCCACCCCTTGGCTCCGGCTCCCGCCGGATTAGGAGAGCGCTGTTTCGAATTCTTCCAGGCAAACTTCGACCCCTCGCGGGTCCCGAAGGAGGGAAGTTCCGACGAGAGCGGCGTCAAAGCTCTCGCGAACCCGGGTAACGGAGTCCGGGGAGAGCCCGCTTTCCGCGACTTTGATGCATCCTTCGGGCAAGTGTGTGGCGAGCTCAAAGGCCGAGAAGTCCAGACTGAAATCTGTGTGGGAAGATCCCTTCTGTCCGACGAATCCTTCCGTGGATTTGAACTTACGGCTGTTGATCCCGACGATCTTGGAATCAGCCGGGAGGGACGCGATCTCCGAGTCATCATGAACTTCAAAGAGTGCCTGCATACCAAGTTCCCGTGCGAGGTCGAAGAATCCTGAGAGGCGCGCTGCGTCCAGCACGCTGGCCATGAGGAGGATTGCGTCAGCTCCGAAGGCGCGGGCCTCCCTGACCTGGTACTCGTCGGTAATAAAATCTTTTCGGAGCAGAGGCTTGGCAGAAGTGAGCCTTGCGGAGGCGAGGTGCTCGATGTTCATCCCGAAGTGGGTCGCGTTTGTAAGCACAGAGATCGCACGAACGACCGGGCTTGACTCATAGGCTGAGAGGCAACGGTCGACGTTGTCGCGCCGCATGGGGCCCACGCTCGGCGACCGTTCCTTGATTTCTGCAATAAGCCCGAAGGGAGCTTCAAGCGCAGCGTCCATCGGAATGACGGGCCGCGCATCCGCAAGGATCCTGCGAATCTCGGAAGGGGGCCTGAGGGCACGGGCTGCCGAGAGCTCGGCAGCCGAATCCACCAAGATTTCGTCAAGAACAGTCTTCACTGCCCGCGCTGGAACGCTTGAGAATCAAGCCGTGGGCTTGCTCAAACCGATCGACCGCTGGGCCTCGATCCATGAGCGGAGCGATTCACGGAGTTCTTCCGCCGCCCGGCGGGCGTTGAGCTTGAGCGCACGGAGATCCCGGCGGGAAATTTCACTCCGCTTTTCGAGAGCCTCACGGTAGTGAACAAGTCGCTCCTCCCAGCGGGCCACTGCGGCATCAAGCTGGGCACGGGCGGAGCTCAGCACCTCATGGAAAGCATCCGGATGGCTGCCCGACGCCTGCAAGCGTGCTGCAAGGAGGCGTTCCTGCTCGGCGATCTGGGCTTTGAGAATTTTTTCTTCCGGCACGGTGCGCAAGCCGCTGACGAGCCCCATTTTGTTGAGCAACCAGATCGTCCATTTGGTGGGATCGAACTGCCAGGGTTTCACACCATTGCGGTAGTCATGCTGAAACTCATTGTGGTAGTTGTGATAGCCTTCGCCAAATGTGAAGAGGGCCATGAGAAAGCTGTCACGGGCTGTGCAGTTGCTGGAATAGGGGCGGTCGCCGATCCAGTGGCAAAGCGAGTTGATGCAAAACGTCATGTGATGCACAAAGACAGTGCGGGCAACTCCCGCGAGGAGCAAACCTCCAAGGGCACCCCCCGGGCCGCCCCAGATTCCGCCAATGAGCGCAGGCAACCCGAACCCAACCGCAAACGCGAGTGGAACGTAGAACTGATGCTGCCACCAGGCGAGCTTGTCATTTTGAAGGTCGCGCACCCAGGTGAGCGGGGTTTCGGGACCCGTGCGGAAAAGAAGCCACCCGATGTGGGCGTGGAAAAAACCTTTGGAGATATCGTAGGGATCCTCATCGTGATCCACAAATTTGTGGTGGCGGCGGTGATCGGCGCACCAGCTGAGGGCAGACCCTTCGAAGGCGGCGGCTCCGAATAAGAGAGTAAAGACCTTCACGGGCCATTTGGCGCGAAATGTCAGATGCGAAAAGAGCCTGTGGTAGCCGAGGGTGATGCTGAATCCCGTCGAGATGAAGAAAAAGAAGAAGAGCCAGAACTGAAAGGCGCTGAGCCCGTAGGTGTAGAGGTACCACGGAACGGCCGTGATGGCAGTGACAAAAGTGGTGATCAGGAAGGCACTGTTGGCCCAGCGGATTTTATTCAAGAAACTCATATTTTGGTATTGGTGCCGGAAGGACAGGCACGCAACCGGTGAAGGCTGCGGATACTACCGGCGGCATGAACATAGCGAGCGATAGTCCTGTGGCAAGCGCTGATCGCGCTGGAACTCTCCGCCGGCAAGTGCTATTGCACCCCAGCGCACCAGGTTCGCAACCGGGTCGGTTGCGCATCCAGCCAGCATGAACACTCCAACGACGAACACCGCAGACCCGAAAAGCTTCGATTTGTGGATTGAGGCCGGGAACACAGAGGGTCACTACTGGCGTGACCTGTGGAGGTTCCGCGGACTGCTGGGAGTGCTCGCGTGGAAGGATGTCGCTGTGAGATACAAGCAAACCGTTGCGGGAGCCGCTTGGGCGCTCATGCAACCGCTTCTCAGCATGGTCATCATGACCCTGGTCTTCGGCCGGATCGCTGGCCTGCCGTCCATCGGAGCAGCCCCCTACGCCATCATGGTATTTGCCGCGTTGCTGCCATGGCAGTTTTTTTCCAGCGCCCTGACGAATGCCAGCCAGAGCCTTGTGGGCAATGCCAACATGATTTCGAAGGTTTATTTTCCGAGGGTGATCATCCCGGCAAGCTCGATTCTGGTTTCCCTGGTGGATTTCGCGGTCTCCTTCCTGATTCTGGTCGGATTGATGGTCTGGTTCCAATTTGCCCCGACCTGGAGAATGCTCACGCTGCCTGGTTTTGTCCTGCTCGCGATCTTTGCAGCTGCAGGGCCGGGGCTGCTCATCACAGCTCTGACCGTGCGCTATCGGGACTTCCGGTTTATTGTTCCTTTCATTGTGCAGTTTGGAATGTATGTGAGTCCGGTTGCCTTCAGCAGTGGGTTGATCCGCTCGAAAATCGGTGAAGAGTGGTTTCTGGTGTATTCGCTCAACCCGCTTGTGGGCGTGATCGAAGGGTTTCGCTGGGCGATTCTGGGCGGCGACGCGATGTTCCTCACACCCGCCAACGGCCTCTC
>JBGSSC010000656.1:0-4899 GCA_041737265.1 Terrimicrobiaceae bacterium
GGGACTTATCGGTCGAGCAGAAGTGACGATTTGTCCGGTCCCAGCAAGGGAAGGAGTCCCTTCAACAGAAACCCTGCATAAACGGCGTTTCCGCGCTCCGACAAATGCAAGCCGTCCTCGCCCAGGAGATCGGTGAGCACGACGTTGGCGCTTTGCATCATTCGCTCGAGATCAATAATCGGAGTCATTAGCTGCCTGGCGGCTGAGCGGATTGCTGCCTGATAGGGTTTGAAATTTTCCATATAGTCTTTTCCGTTGCCTTGGACGTGATTTTTACGCGGCGTCGCGATGCAGTGATTGACAACCAAAACCGGATGCCCGCCGCCCCGGCGAATCAGTTCAACAATCTCTGAAAGGTTGTCTTTGAATGCCGCGAGCCCGCACCGGGAGCGAAGCCTGCCGACTCCAACGTTCGCATCATTCAGGCCGAATTCGATCAGAACAGTCGCTGGAAGCAAATTGACGATATCTGTCTGAAAGCGGTCCAACCCATTGGCGGATGTGTTGCCGCCGATGCCCCGGTTCCAAATCCGGAATTTTCCCGGTGCGACCGACTCAAGGCGACTTGCCAGCTGGCTTGTCCATCGCTCTCCTTCCGCAAAGGCGTTTCCCGCAGTGATTGAATCCCCAAAGCAGACAATGTGCTGCCTGAGGGTAGGGAAGGTGGTTTTCCGCGGGGCTTTTTGTTTTTTTGCTTTTTTCATAATCTGTGGATTTCCCTGTTATCAAAGCAGACCCCGCGCTGTGATCAAGGACGCGACGGACATGTGATACCCGGCATGTTTCGTTTTCAGAATGGCCTGCTGGCACGGTTTCCGTCAGCTTTGTTGTTTCCATGAGTCAAACGCAGCCATCCTCCCCTGCATCCACGGGATCCACTGCCGCACTCTGGCTTCCGGTTATTGTGGGCTTTGGTTTTGCCCCCCTGCTTCTGACTTTTTTTGGTAACCTTTGGAAGCAACCGGAGTATCAATATTTTCCCCAGGCGCTGGCTGCGGCGGGTTTTCTCGCCTGGGAACGGCTCCGTGAGGTTGCCCGCCCTTTCTCCCAAGGCCAGCCAGTGGTTACTATCGTCCTGGCGCTCCTCTCCTTTGTTGCGCTGTCTTTCGGTGTCCTCATCTGGTCGCCATGGATGGGAGCTATCGCTGCATTCCTCGGAATTACCTTCGTGCTTTGGGACACCGGAGGGAGGGACCTCCTCCGCAAGATGGTGCCTGCACTCGTCATGCTGCTCACGATCATTCCTCTGCCGCTGGGACTGGATGCGCGGTTGGGGCTTCTGCTTCGCGAGGTGGCTACAGTTTTGAGCAGCCGCGTTCTGGACTTACTGGGTGTGATTCACTCGGTCGATGGAAATGTCATTGAACTCCCGGGGCAGAGGCTTTTGGTCGAGGAGGCGTGCAGCGGAATCAACTCCCTGCTGTTCGTCGTCGCCTTCTCCCTCTTTTACCTCCTTTGGAGAAGGCGGAAGTTCTGGACCTACCTGATCGGCGTGCCGACAGCGGTTGCTTGCGTGTTGCTGGGAAATGTTGTCCGAATTTCTCTCGGAGCATGGCTTCTGTACCGGTGGGGATTCGACATTCTCACAGGCTGGAAACATGAGTTGCTCAGCGTCCTGCTTGTCATCGGCTATGTTCTTCTTGTGATCAGCATGGAGCACTTGCTCACAAGGGGGAAAAACGTGGTCCTTGCTCACCAGAGCGCTGCACGACCCCGGGCTGACTACCAGCCCAGGAAGCGGGTTCCAGGTCTCTGGATCCTGGCGATTTCCTTCGCAGGCATCGGTGTGCTTTCCGGATTCAAGGCACTCGCCAAATCCCGCGAAGCAGCGGAACCGCTTCAGGCCGCAAAAACGGCCTTTGATGGGGGGCTTTCCATCCCGGAGCAAATCGGGGACTGGTCGCGGGAGCGAACCGGCCCGCCGAGAGTTTCCCGTATCGAGACGCTCGGGCTTTCCTCCGTCATTTGGAATTTCGAGCGCCCCGGAATGAACGCCGTGGTCGCCTTTGACTACCCAATCTGGAAATACCATGACGTTGCCGAGTGTTACACCAGCACAGGGTGGAAGATTGCCCGCAAAGAACTAGTGAGCCCCGGCACTGGGAAGCCTTCCCGAGTCCTCATGGACCTCACAAAGGACCCCGGTGTCCACGGCACACTCTGGTTTGGCACGATCAACGAACGCGGTGAATGGGTGGACAAATCAACCCTTGCCCGCAACTTTTTCAGCCGCCTTGGGTTGATGGGCACGCCCGAGGAGACAACATTCCGGGTTCAAGTTCTTGTGGTGGGAAACAGCGCTCCCGATCCGGCCATGCGGGCTGCTGCATCCCAACTTTTCGATGGAGCCGCTGAGGCTCTTGAACACCAGGTTCGGGGCCAACGCAGGGAATGAACAAAAGAACCGGACCCCGCTTTTTCTGGATGGATGTGCCGGCCATTTTGGGCCTGGCTCTGGTCCTCGTCTTCCTGATCGCGCTATCCCTGTGGAATCCCGAGCGGGTCCGTCGCGATTATGAGGTTACCGCACAGGCCGCGCTGGACGCAGGCGATGCTGAGACCGCGCTGGTGGCCGGGCAGCGACTACTTTCGCTCGGCGGCGAGTCGCGTAATGTTGCGATTCTGGTTCTCGCCAAGGCAAAACTGGAAATGGGGCGCACAGCCGACGCCTGGTCTCTGCTGTCCACTGTGGCACCGCTCGACAGGCCCGTTTTTGCCCCTGCACATCTCTTCGTTGCGGGGAGACTGCTGAATTCCAATCCCGGGAAGAAACGGAACTTTGAGATCGGTAGACAAATCGAAAACGCCCTCACACTGGAGCCCCTGTCGGTTGAAGCATGGGAGCTTCTCTCCCGCTTTCACATGCAGAACCACAATTGGACCGGCGCCAAAGAGGCCCTGTTGAAAATCGTCGATGAAAATCCACCGTCCATGTTCCCCCTCATTGAAGTCTGTCATTCACTCAGCGACGTCGAAGGGGCAAATGTCTGGACAGATAAAGCTCTTGCTTATTTCAGGAACCAATTTGAGAGCTCAAATGCTCCCCACGAAGCCCACCGGATCTATTATTGCGAGGCACTGATTCACTCGCGAAACTTCGAAAAAGCGATTTCAATTCTGGAAGCCGGGGAGGATCCTCCATCCCGCCTCGGTGCGGTGGTTTACCGGGCCTGGGCAGAAGATCTTGCAAAGAATGATCCCGGAAACCTTGACGCAAGAATCCAAGTCCTTCGTGCCGGACGAGCACAATTCCCTGACGATGCCGTGCTCAGAGATTTGGAGCAGAAGATGAACCGTTAGCAGCTTGTCGGATTTGGAATCAACGGCATTCTCTGGAATGGGAATCCAGGGAGAGAAAGGGCCCTGCCAGACAGGCTGCTAAACTCCTTCCGCTTCGCGTAAGGACCATCCCCCGTTCGTGCATGGAATGAGGATACTTCAAAATCTGACAGGTGGGACATCTCGAACTGCTCCCTAGCAAGGTCGAAATGAATGGATAGGGCAACGGCTGCGCCGGATTAGGAAACGGAAGGCGAGCGGCGGCGAAACATGAACCCGACCACGGCAATAGCCAGGAATCCCATCACCCACGTGCTGGTCTCAGGAACTGCCGCAATAGGTGAGACGGTTGAGCCGTCCACTTTCATCACGGGAACACCGGGTTCCGGACCGGATTCTCCGGGTTCCGAACCCCAGGCGCTGACGCGCATGGTGTGGTTGTCGGATTCGAAGCCGCTGGCACCATCATTGCCAAAGACAATCCTGTCCCAAGTGGAGCCGTCCTGACCAAAGACATTGAAGAAGGCATAGGTTTCACCAGAGTTTTGACCCAGAAAGGGGGTCGTTGGGTTGCCTTTGTAAGTGGTGGGCAGTACGGAGAGAAGTGTTGCTGTGGTAAAGTCGGCAACCACATCAGCGCCATTGTAAAAGGTAAGACGGTTTGTCGCATCCCCGGCCGACCACCACAGTCCAAAATAGGCACTGGGGGTGTCCAGTGTGAGAGTCGTCGTCGGCACAGCCCCTCCCGATGGAATGGAAACGCTCTGCACGAGATAGCTTCCCGTTCCGTCGGCCCCACCATATTTGTTGGCAGGGATGATCGCGACGCTATCGTAGGTGCCAACGCCTGTCCATGTCAGACTCCCGCCTGGATTGGGCGTAACACTGCTGAAATCCATGAACGATGTGTTCGACAGGGTCGATGTCTGCGCCCCGGGGTTCTCCGCATAGGTGAGCACGATCCCGGCACCATTCGCTTGAATGCCAACGCCCAGCGTGAAGACCACAGATAGGGACAGAGACAGGAAATTCTTGAGCAATTTATCAACTGGTTGCATACGAGGGTGGAAGCTACTTCGATGAGGGCGGCGGGATCAAGAGATTTTTTTAAAAAAATCTCCGGCCTGCTAGCAACTTGTCGGACTTAGAATCAACGGCATTCTCTGGTAAGGGAATCCTGGGAGAGAAGGGGTGGCCCAGCCAGACAAGCTGCTAAAGCGCTTCCGCTGCGCGGAAGGAAAATCCCACTTTTGTGCATGGAGTGAGGAATGTTCAAATCCTCACCGGGTTCCGGAACGCGAAGTTTCCCTTCCGCGCAGCGGAATTTTTAGCAGGATGTCGGGTACGCGAGCAGCCATACTCTTATGACTTGGAAGAAAAATATGTGTCGGCCTTTTACAAGTCCGACAGCCTGCTAGGGATCTGCTGAGCGGATCCTGAGCGAGCGTCCGCCACTTTTTCCCGGTTCCTCCTGCGCCGAGGGATTGCCGGGCAGGGCCGAAGGTGTCACTCCCCTCGGGCGGATGCGTTGTGCGGACTCCTTTGCCCCGCCATCCGAATCCAGAAGACTGTTCCGCTTCGGGCTTTCGTCGGTGACAAGGAAGACAAAAGGCATCTCGA
>JBGSSC010000658.1:0-7740 GCA_041737265.1 Terrimicrobiaceae bacterium
AACTCGCGGCGCAGGTGGAGAAGCAAACCTGCAGCATCGGCAGAGAGCAACTCCGCAGCCGCACTGGGCGTTGCGGCCCGAACATCAGCGGCGAAATCGCAGATGGTGAAATCAATCTCGTGGCCTACTGCACTCACAACAGGCACCGGGCAGGCAGCGACGGCGCGGGCAACGATTTCCTCATTAAATTCCCAGAGATCTTCCAGGCTCCCGCCGCCCCGGGTCACGACCACCACATCCACCGGTGGCAGGCCGAAGGACGCAGCCTCACCGAATTCCCGGACGGCCCGCGCAATCTCGGTGGCAGCGCCCGCTCCCTGCACGCGCACAGGATTGATGAGGACCCCAATCCCCGCATGACGCCGGTGCAGCACATTGAGAAAATCCCGGATCGCGGCACCCGTCGGCGACGTCACAAGCCCAACCCTCGAAGGGAAGGGCGGCAGAGGTCTCTTCCGAGCCGGGTCAAAGAGCCCTTCCGCTTCCAGCTTGTTTTTGAGCGCTTCGAAACGCGCATGCAGGGCGCCGGCACCCCGGTCCCGGGCACGTTTGACAACCAACTGGTACTGCCCCCGTGCTTCATAGACGGAGAGTGAGCCGAAAAGCTCGATCTGCCGTCCGTCGGCGAGCTGAACATCCCGCATGCCGGCAGCCGTCCGGGCAAAAAGGACGCACGAAAGCTGCGCCGAGTCATCCTTGAGGGTGAAGTAACAATGCCCCGAGCTCTGCCTGCGGAAGTTGGAGATTTCGCCTTCGACCCAGATGTCGCCGATCCCGGACTCGAGCATCGAGCGCACCATGCGGGTCAGGCCTGCCACGGTGTGGATCACGGGTTCCGCTGGAAGTGCAGCCGGAGCGGGAGCCGATGCCAGTGAAAAGTCCAGTTGAGCGGAATTTTCCTTGGTTGGGGAACGGCGCGCCACAGCCGCCCTCAGGATGCGACGACGTTGATGTCTTCCGGTGCGATGCAGCAATGCACGACTTCCCCCTCGTGCGGATCGAACTCGCGGCCCCCGTCGTTTGGAAGCAGCACGCCGAGTTCGAGCCCACCCTCCACGACAACGGTCAGGTCATCAACCGCCCCCTTGAAGACTTCGAGGCAGACAACCCCGTCGAACCGGTTGCGGCAGGCGGCGTCGGCAGAGAGCAGCCGGATTTTTTCCGGACGCAGGGAAAGCAGAATCCTGGCATCGGACACCCCGCCGGGATCGGCCACGTCGAGAATCAGGCCTCCCTCAAGCCGGCAGCGCAGCATGCCCACAGAGCGTTCGATCACTTCGGCTTCGACGATGTTTGTCTCACCGATGAACGTCGCAACAAAGCGGGTGGCGGGCCGGTAATAGATTTCATTGACCGTGCCGATTTGCTCAAGGCGGCCGGCGCTGAGGACCGCGATGCGGTCACTCATGGTGAGAGCCTCTTCCTGATCGTGGGTTACGAAGATGAACGTGATGCCGAGGCGCTTCTGAAGCTGTTTCAGTTCGCTGCGCATCTGCCCCCGGAGCTTGGCATCGAGCGCACTCAGCGGCTCGTCCAAGAGCAAAACTTTCGGCTCACAGACGATTGCGCGAGCGAGCGCTGCCCGCTGTCTTTGACCGCCCGAAAGTTCTTCCGGTTTGCGGTGGACAAATTCCCCCAGCGAGGTCATGTCGACAACCCGGTCCACACGCCTGCGGATTTCCTCCGCACCGATCCGTTTCATCCGCAGACCGAAGGCGATGTTTTCGCGGATGTTCATGTGAGGAAAGAGAGCGTAGCTCTGGAAGACCTGATTGACGTCGCGCCTATAGGGTGGCGCATAAGTCACATCCTCCCCTCCGATCCAGACTTCGCCGGTCGTGGGCTGCTCGAAACCGCTCAGCATCCGCAGGCACGTCGTCTTCCCGCAACCCGACGGACCAAGAAAGGTCATGAACTCACCTTCCTCGATTGAGAAGCTCGTTTCGTGCAGCGCTGTGAACGAGCCGAATTTTTTGCTCACCCCGCGCAATTCCACCATCGCCGCCATATGCCGAAAGGAATAACCGCGCGCGCTCTTTTGACGAGCGGATTTTACGGCCCCTCTTTAAGGGCTCTGTCCTTTCGATATATTTCGCGAATCGGATGTTCGTCCAAAACATTGGCTTCGATCCCTCCGATTTTGTCCGGGTCGAAGAGCTGAATCCCCACGTAGTAGTAAAGTGGGAAGACGGGAGCCTCCTCCGTGACGAGAAACTCCTCAGCCCCGCGCAGGATTCCGAGGCGGCGGGTGGCATCGGTCTCGCGCGAGGCGGAGGCGATAAGGCCGTCATAGTGCGGGCTGGCCCAGCCGGTGCGGTTGTTTCCACCGCCGGTGAGGAACATGTCCAGAAAAGTGTTGGGGTCGGGATAATCCCCCACCCAGCTCGATCGGGCGATCCCGTAGTCGAGACTGGAGAGGGAGTTCAGATAGACCTTCCATTCCTGACGGGCAAGATCGACGGAGACGCCCAACTCACGCTGCCACATGTCGCGCAGTTCGACAGCGATCGATTCGTTCTGCTGACTTTCGTTGAAGAGATAGGTGACCATCGGGAAGCCTTTTCCTCCCGGAAAACCAGCCTCGGCGAGCAGGGCGCGTGCTGCCTCCGGATCGTGGGGAAGTCCTCCCGCCGCTTCATAACCCGCAATTCCCGGCGGAACAAAACCCCGGGCGGGCACCTCGCCGGCACGCGTGATTTTTTCGACGATCCGGTTTTTGTCGACACTCATCGCGAAGGCTTTGCGAACCCGGGGGTCCTTGAATGGTGCCTCTTCGCAGTTGAAGCGCAGAAAATACACACCGAGAAACGGCGCAGAGTGAAAATCCTTCCGTTTCTGAATTTCGCCCATGAGTGCGATCGGTGCCAGCCCCTTGTCCATCACAAGATCGGCCAATCCGCTCTCGTAGAAGTTGAATGCGACTGAGTCCTTCGAAATCGGCAGGATATCAACCGTCTCGAGTTGCACATTGGACCGGTTCCAGTAGAGCGGATTTTTCCGGAGACGGATCCGGTCGTTAATCCGCCACTCCTCCAGCAGAAAGGCCCCGTTGGTCACGATTCGCCCCGGCTTGACCCAATCATCCCCATATTGCGCGATGGTGGCCAGCGGCACGGGGTGCAGGGTCGGGAAAGCACAGAGCTCCAGAAAATACGGCGTGGGGCTTTCCAGTTCCACGCGAAGCGTGCGATCATCGATGGCTTTGACTCCCACCTGTGAAAAATCCCCGAGTTTGCCGTCGGCAAATGCCCGTGCATTTTTAACCGGGTCGAGCATGTAGTTGTATTGAGAGCCGGTGGCGGGCGTGAGAGTGCGCTTCCACGAGGCCACAAAGTCGTGCGCTGTGAGCGGAGTTCCGTCACTCCAGCGGGCGTCGGGGCGGATGGTGAACGTGTAAACCCGCCCGTCGGAAGAAATGTCCCATCGCTCCGCAACTCCCGGCACCGCCCTCCCGTGTCTGTCGAAGGCGCACAGCCCCTCGAACAGCGCGTTGACGACCCGCCCCTCGGGTTGGCCGGTGATGATTGCGGGATCGAGGGTTTCGGGCTCAGCTCCGTTGATAAAGACAAGGTCCGCCCTGGGCGCGGAGCCGCCGCAACCCGCCACAATCAAAATCAGCAATACCCCGAGAACCCGTGTCATCCTTCCCATCAGAGCAAAGATTCCGCGCCCTGCAACCCTTCTCCTCGGGACCGGGTGCAACTTCCCGCCGCAGGCACGTTCAGAAGATTTTCATGCGTTTGCCCGGGCCCGACATCTGATGCGTCTTGTCAAGGGCTCGGGGAGCATGCAATAAGGAGAGTATGCCGATCGAGAATCCCGACAACTGGTATCTCAAGAAGCACGAGAACGGTGATATTTTCGGACCCGTGAAGTTCGAAAAGATCGTGGAGTGGGCTCATTCCGCGCAGGTGAACCCCCAGGACATGCTCTCCAATGATCAGGTGGTTTGGACAAAACCGCCGATGATTCCGGAGTTGAAAATGGACTGGTTGGTGGAATTGGGAGGCGATCTTCTCTATGGTCCGACAACCAGTGGCACACTGCTGGAATTCGTGGCCAGTGGAGAGATTTCGCCCGAGACGGAGGTCATCCATTGCGTTGATGGGGCCCGGAAAAGGATCCGGGAGACCGAATTTTTTGCAGCTGCCGAAGCGGCACCGAAGCCCGAGCATGCCTCATCACTTGAAGGGTTCAGCCTGAGCCAGCAACCTCTCAAAGGTGGAATCCGGGCCAATCTTCAACGCCGGGTGCGCGAGCTCGAGCAACTCGTCCTCGACAGGCAGCGTCAGTTGGCTGCTGCCAAGGACACCATCAAGAAACTCGAGGCCAAGTTGAAGGAACTCCAGGGGCGGGCTGATGGCCGGTCCGGAAAGTAACCGATTGACTTCCGTTCTTGGTCCCTTACAGCTTAAGCCCTGCGCAAAAAGCGCAAGACTTCCGGAAACGATGCAGTTCCTCACGCCTGCAACGGACGCGAAGCGCTGGCCAGGCTTTCAAAGGAAGGGAAGGAAGCAAAGGGATGCAGAGGATAAAATTATGGAGTTGGTGCCGCAATGCATCCATGGAGACCGTGGTCGGGTCTTTGTTCTGCCTCATTTTGCGCAGCAAAATTTTCTAATCCGGTGGAGCTGGCAGCAATTTCTCCCACCAGCCTCTTGCCCACACGCCAACCCTTGGCACCGGCTCCCGCCGGATTAGGAGCCTTTTCCTGCTTTATGCTGACCGATACCCACGCCCACCTCGACTATCCCGACTTTGCCGAGGATTTTGACTCCGTTCTGAAGCGCGCGGAAGATGCGGGGGTGCATCGTATCGTGACAATTGCCACCGGGATCGAGAGCAGCAAGCGGGCGGTGGCTCTCGCTGAGAAATACCCGATGGTTTACGCTGTGGTCGGGGTTCATCCCTCCAACGTCGGGGATGAGTCGCCGGATTTTCTGCCTGTGCTCCGCGACCTCGCCCGGCATCCGAAGGCTGTGGCAATCGGTGAGACCGGACTCGATTTTCACCGGCTTCCGGAGGACCCAGCCGAGGCGGCTCCCGGCATGGTGGCATTGGGAGCGGGCACAGCGGGGAACATGCATGCGGATGTCGTGAATGGCGCCTACAAAGCCGCGCAGGAAGAGGCATTCCGCGCCCACCTCGAACTCGCGGCCGAACTGGGACTCAACGTGGTGATCCACCAGCGCGACGCCTGGAGCGAAACGCTGGAGGTCATGAAGCCCTTCGCCGGCCGGCTCCGGGGGGTGTTCCACTGCTTCGGCGGATCTGCGGATCAGGCGGCGGAAATCATCGTCGACGGGCATCTCGTTTCGTTCACCGGGATTGTGACTTTCAAAAATGCGGCACTCGTGCGCGAGACAGCGGCCGGAGTTCCGGAGGGTTCGTTCATGGTGGAAACCGACTGTCCCTATCTTGCGCCGGCCCCGCACCGCGGCTCACGTTGCGAACCCTGGCATACCAGTCTCGTGGCGGCTGCCGTTGCCGATGCACGGGGGGTTGAGCTATCGCTCCTGGCCGCACAGACCGAGGCGACGGCCGATCGTTTCTTCGCGTTCCGCAAAGCATGAGAAGCGGAACGCTTCCGTCCGGCTCCGGGCAATTCCCGGCGTGACGCCGCGATTGCGCGCCTTCGGCGCACAAACCGCCCTCGTCCTGGGATCCGGGCTCTCCCCGCTGGGGGATCTTCTCGAAGTGGACTTTGAGATTCCGTATTCGGATGTCGAAGGTTTGCCTGCACCGGCAGTGGCCGGGCATTGCGGGCGGTTTCTTGCGGCCCGATGTGGCGGGCGCAAGCTTCTCGTCGCGGTGGGAAGGGTCCACCTTTATGAGGGGTGGGACGCGGAAGATGTGGTCCGGGGCGTGGCATTTCTTCAAACGGCCGGCATCAGCCGCATAATTCTCACCAACGCCGCTGGCTCCCTGAACCGCCAGATTCGGCCGGGAGGGTGGATGATGGTCTCCGATCACCTGAATCTTACAGGAAAGTCACCACTCACCGGGTCACCGCACTTCCTTGATCTCAGCAACCTGTATTCCTCCCGGCTCCGCGCAGCCTTCGGCGAGGCTGCAAAAGCAACCGGCCTTGACCTTCCCGAAGGCGTTTATGCCGCCGTACATGGGCCTCAATACGAAACCCCTGCTGAGATCCGCATGCTCGGGATCCTCGGTGCCGATGTGGTCGGGATGTCCACCGTGCTCGAAGCAATCAAGGCCCATTCCCTCGGGTTGGAAGTCGCTGCACTTTCCTGCATCACGAATTGGGCGGCCGGATTATCGGGGCAAAAACTTGACCACGAGGAGGTCATTTCCTGCGGACACGCCTCGGTGGCGACACTCGCGCTCCTGCTCGATGCCGCGATCAGCGGGATTGAAACCGTTTGAGCCTGGCGAGGCACTGCCTCAGACCAACACCAGCGCGTAAGCGCAACCTTCCAATGGGCAACTCGACAGTGCAGCCGGGAGGCAATCCAGACATGTTTGAAAATTTCCGCCGTTCCTTGTTTTTAGCCCCAGTTTCCAGTGCCTCGCTAAAAAACTTTTCGCCGCGAAAAGTCCTATAGATTCCTTGAGGGAGAAAGGCGGTGAATTGATGGAATGCAATACTTGGCTCAAATGCATCCTACTTGGGAATTCAAGGAATCTAGCCGGTCTTGAGAACCTTGATGAAGGCTTCCTGCGGGATATTTACCGAGCCGATCGCCTTCATCCGCTTCTTGCCCTCTTTTTGTTTCTCGAGGAGCTTGCGTTTGCGGCTGATGTCCCCGCCGTAACACTTCGCGGTCACGTTTTTTCGCATGGCGCTCACGTTTTCGCGGGCGACGATCTTGCCTCCGATGGCGGCCTGGATCGAAACCTGGTAGAGCTGGGTCGGGATGACCTCCTTGAGCTTCGCCGCGAGCGCTCGTCCGCGCGAATCCGCCTTCTCACGGTGCACGATGGATGAAAATGCGTCCACGGGCTCCCCGTTGACCAACATCTCCAGCTTGACGAGATCGGCGACACGGTAGCCGCCCGGCTCGTAGTCCATGGATCCATAGCCGCGCGTGAGGGTCTTTATCTTGTCGTGAAAATCCACGAGAATTTCGTTGAGCGGCAGGATCGCGGAGATCATGACGCGCCGGGAGTCCAGGGACTCGGTGTGATCGACGATGCCGCGTTTCTCCAGCACGAGTTGCATCATATCCCCGATGTTTTCGTTGGGGATCATCACGAAGCAATTCACCACAGGCTCGCGAATTTCCTCGATGACGCTCATGTCGGGCAAATTGGCGGGGTTATCGACCTCCAGTTTCTCCCCGTTGGTGCGGATCACCTCGTAAATGACACTTGGATACGTTGCGATGATATCCATGTTGTATTCCCGCCGGAGGCGCTCCTGGATGATTTCCATGTGAAGCAGGCCGAGGAATCCGCAACGGAACCCGAAGCCGAGCGCAACCGAACTTTCGGGCTGAAAAACGAAAGCCGAGTCGTTGAGCTGGAGTTTGCCCATTGCCATCTTGAGGTGCTCAAAGTCGGCCGTGTTGATCGGGTAAATGCCACTGAAGACCATGGGGTGGACTTCCTGGAAGCCGGGAAGCTGTTCCTTGGCCGGCCGTTTCGCATCGGTGAGCGTATCGCCGATTTTGATCTCGGCGGTGCTCTTGATGTTGGCAATGAAGTAGCCGACGTCCCCGGCGTTCAGCTTCTTTTGGGTGAACATCTTCGGCGTGAAAACCCCGACCTCCTTGATTT
>JBGSSC010000720.1:0-2930 GCA_041737265.1 Terrimicrobiaceae bacterium
AAATCAAAGAAGCCAGACGTTTGCTGGATGCGCACGGACTTGTTGTGGGCAGCCTCGCCGTCTGGTTGCCAGAGGATCAGCAGGAGATCGGGAAAATCTGTCGCATGGCCCGTGCATTGGGGACCAGTATTATCGGGGGCGGATGCGGTCCTTCGGTCCTGACAAGTTTGCGCGAACCTTTGCTGCAATTGCTTGACGAGTATGATCTGGTTTTCGGCTACGAGAATCATCCGGAGAAATCGACCCGTGAAATCCTGGAAAAACTCGGCCCGGCTGATAATCGCATTGGCCTCGCGCTCGACACGGGCTGGCTTGGCACCCAGGGACTGGATGCTGCAGTTGCGACCCGCGAGCTGGCTCCGCGGATTGTTTACGTGCACCTGAAAGACATTCATGCGCCTCAAAAGGGAACCGGGCCGACTCTCAAGGACATGGGACACGAAACCTGCGCGCTGGGTGACGGGGTGGTTCCGGTTGAGGAATGCGTGCGCGAGTTGCTCAAGGCGGGTTATACCGGTGGCTTCTGCATCGAGCATGAACCGGAAGACCATGACCCGATGCCCGAGGTGGTGACCAGCTTGAAGAGATTACAAATATGGCTCGAAAATTAAACAAACTCCGTGCAGTCATCGTCGGCTGCGGCAACATCGCCTCGGTGTATGCCGACCAGATCAAGGCTTATGACAATGTCGAGGTGACCGGCTTTTGTGACGTGCTGCCCGAGCGGGCTCATGAGTTTGCCGAAAAGTATCAGAGCCGGGCTTATCTGAACCTTGGGGAGGTGCTGGCCGATCCCGGGGTTGATCTCGTGGTCAACCTGACCATTCACCATGCCCATACCGAAGTGATCGCCCGCTGCCTGGAGGCCGGGAAGCATGTTCACACCGAAAAACCGCTGACCATGCTGTTTGCGGAAGCCAAGGAACTGGTCGCCCTGGCAGAACGCAAGGGGGTGCGGCTCAGCAGTGCGCCGTCCACATTCCTTGGAGAACCGGCCCAGACCTGCGCCAAATTCTTGCGGGAAGGCAAACTTGGCCCCCTGCGTTTGGCTTATGCGGAAATGAACCACGGAAGAATCGAATCCTGGCATCCAAACCCGGCACCATTTTACGCGGTAGGTCCGGTTTGGGACATCGCTGTCTATCCGCTGGGTATTTGGTGTGCGTTTTTCGGACCGGTTCGAAAAGTCACTGCCTGTGGCAAGATCCTGATGCCGGACCGCATTGCAAAGGACGGCAAGCCCTTCTCCGTGACCTCCCCGGATTTTGTTACGGCGGTTTTGGAGTTTGAAAGCGGATTGATGGCGCGACTGACTGTGAACTTTTACGTGAAGACCTCGCGTCAGGGCGGCATGATGGAATTTCACGGTGACGCGGGAAGTCTTTATCTCAGCAACAACCACGCGTTCAACGCGGCTGTCGAGTACGCGCCCTTCGGAGAGGAATATGCGCCGGTCGAGCTTGTGCGGCCGGGGTTTGATGGCGTTGAGTTTGCCCGCGGAGTTCAAGATTTGGCCGGGGCGATTCTGGAAGACCGCCCCCATCGTTGTGAGGCCGACATGGCTGCGCACGTGGTGGAGATCATTGAGGCCATCCATGCTTCTCTTGCAAAGGCTACTGCAGTGGCGGTCCGGTCCTCCTTCCAGCGTCCGGAACCCATGCCGTGGGCGGTGTAATTATTAGGCGCTTACCAGTTAAGTCCTGCGCAAAAAGCGCAAGATTTTCCGAATGGATGCAGGCCTCACGCATAGGATGGGGAGGAATGGAAGGGGAAAGATTGCCGATTATTGATTCGGAATTTTCTGCCGCTTCGCGGCTCAACGGGAACATGTTTGCTTTCCCTCAATTTTGCGCAGCAAAATTTTTCTAATCCGGCGGTAGCGGCACTCGTTCCTCACCGGGTGCCCTTGCCCACAAACCCGCCCTTGGCACCGGCTCCCGCCGGATCTGGAGTTAAGGAGTTGACAAAACGATCGATGTGCTCCAATTATGGAGCATCATGAAAACCGCAACGGTTCGAGATTTGAGAAACCGCTATACAAGCCTGCTAAGCTGGATTGGAGCCGGGGAAGAAATCATCATTACACAAAGGGGAAAGGCCATTGCCCGGCTCGTCCCTGAACAGGATCATCCCACCCGGCGGGTGGATTGGTCCCATAGCCCCGCAGTAAGACGTGATCGTTCAGGCTCCCGCGTCCTGTCAGCGGAAGAATCATTGGAAATCATCCACGGCTCTTCTGGAAAATGGTAACCTGTGCGGACACCAGTTTTCTGTTTTCTCTCTATGCGAATGATGTTCACACGCCCCGGGCGGTGGCTTGGATGACGTCGCAGCGCACTGCGCTGACCCTTACTTCACTGGGGGAGTATGAGTTGGGCAATGCTCTGCGGTTTGCCGAGTTTCGAAAAAGTATCGCACCGGGAGAGGCCGCATTGTTTTGGGCGCAGTTCGAGGCGGACCGCCTCAGCGGCAGGCTCATCATTCAGGTATGCAACCTTGCTGATGTGTTGAATGAGGCCAGAAGGCTTTCAGCCACACACACACTATCTGGAGGGCATCGCGGATTTGATATTCTTCATGTCGCAGCGGCTCTCATCGTGAAATCCAGGCGACTTCTCACTTTCGATGGGAATCAGAAAATCCTCGCAGAAGCAGAGGGCCTCGTAGTGCCACTATGATTTCGTGAACTGCGGCCAGCTGTGTGAGCCGAAGCGGTTCCCTCCATTTTGCACAGCAAAATTTTTCTAATCCGGCGGCGATGGGAATCCTTTCTCACTGGGGCTCCTTGCCAACAAACCCTCCCTTGGCACTGGCTACGCCGGATTAGTCCCTTACCGCGTAAATCCTGCGCAAAAAGCGCAAGACTTCAGACGGTCGCGGGTTGAAGGTTTGGGAGGACAAGCCACTGGAGGAGTTTGCACGAAGTGGTG
>JBGSSC010000729.1:0-2376 GCA_041737265.1 Terrimicrobiaceae bacterium
GCGAGATCCGGTACGTGCGGAGACGGGAATCCCGCTCAAGCAACGGGGTAAAGTCATAATCCTCGACCTTGAGGCTCTCGGCCACCCGGGACTCGACTCGGGCCATGTCCTTCGCCTCGGAGATCGGCTCGAAGGTTCTGCTGGAGACGCGGAATACGTCCAGGGCCAGATTGTCGCCGCGGGTGAAAATATCGGCGCTGAGGATGTTGATGTGGCAGGATAGAAACGCGCCGGCTATGCGCTCCAGAAGACGCGGGCGGTCCCACCCGCAGACCCAGACTTCGGTATGCCCCTGTTCCCGCCGCGGGATCCAGCGGAATGCCGGGGCGAGCGGAGCCGAGGTCCCGCGGAGAAACCGCTCGAAAAACTCGCGGAAGAGCCGCAGGTGCTCGGCCACAGCCGGGGCGTCGAACATCTGGAAATAGCGAGCCGGCATGTGCCCGAAGTGAGCGCCGGTTTCCTCGGAAAAGTCCTTCGGGAGGCGGCGGTTCACTCCATCGCGGAGGTCCCCCACACTGCGGCGGAAGAATTCGAGGGCGGGGGCTCCACGGTCCAAGTAGTCGCCGGTGCGGTGGTAAAGAGTCCAAACGAGGCCCTCCTTCCAGTCCGACCACTTTTCATCGCTGGTCCCCATCCCGTCAGCGAGCGTGAGAAGCATTAAGGCGTCGAGAATCGTGCGGGTGCCGACAACGGCCGCAAACTGGGAAATCGTCGCCGGGTCGTCAAGGTTGCGCTTTTGGGCCGTGGAACTCAGCTCGTAGTGGGAATTGACGAGGGTGATGAGCATCCGGCGCCGCTCGGAGGAGAGTTGGAGGCGGCGGGCGACTTTCTGTGCCAGGAGGGCACTGGCATCCTCGTGGTTTCGGGTGTTGGCGGCTTTGCCTGTATCGTGGAGAAGGATCGCAAGATAGAGCATCGCAGGATCCTCTAGCTTCTGGAAGAGGGCCCGGTATCCGCGGAGCCGTTCCTGGTCGGTGAACAGGATTCCATCCAGCTTTTCGACGCAGACGAGGGTGTGCTCGTCGGCAGTGTAACGGTGATAAAATTCATGCTGCACGAGACAATTCAGAGCGCCGAATTCGGGCACGTAACGGCCGAGAAACCCGAGATCGTGCATTTCCCGCAGGATGCGCCCGACCTCCCCCTTGCGTGACAGGATGGCAAGGAATGTTTCCCTCGATGCGCGGGCATATTGAAATGTCCGGTTCACACCCGGCAGGCGCCGGCGGATCATATCACGGAGTTCCGCGCTGAGTTCCAAGGACCGGATTTGCGCGTGGTGAAATGCCCGGATAAGCCGGAATTCATCGGCAGCGAATGTCTCGCGGGATTCTGCGTAGAGGCGTCCGCCACGGGCAACGAAATCGTCGAAATGTTCCTTCTTGGGCTTGAGGAAGCGGAGGATGCCCTTGCGGTCGTCCTCGGGTCGGAGGGCGAGACGTTCGATGGCCGCTTCGGTGGAGAGATGGATTGCGCGGGCGTGGCTGTAGTAGTCGCGCATGAAGGCCTCGACGCGCCGGAGGATGTGTTTCTGCGGGTAGCCAAGGGCGGTTGCGGCACGCCCCTGCATTTGGAGCGTGAGGGTGTCGGAGGAACTGCCACCCGTGTATTGCATTTCGGCGCGCACCCGGAGCAAAAAGTCATAGCCCCGCTCGATCGCCCGCCGCTCCGCATCACGCAGAAACCTCGCATCAACCAGCTTGGGCAGAGTGCCAAGCTGCTTTTTAAAATAGGCCAGCCAGAGCAGGTTGTGGACATTCCGCAGCCCCCCCACCCCGCTCTTCACATTGGGTTCCTGCATGAAGACGCTCCCCCCGTACTTGGTCTGAATCTCTTCCTGGTTCTTCAGACGCCAGGCGATGTATTCCGCCTCATGGCCGCGAACACATTCATCTTTGAAACGCTCGCGGAATTCGCTGTAGATCGCGCGCTCACCCGCCAGAAAGCGGCTCTCGATCATGGCGGTCTTCGTGATCGGATCGGAGTTGGCCTGCTTCACAGCCCCCGGCAACGAGCGCGTGGCGTGCCCCACCTTGAAGCCGATGTCCCAAAGCGACATCAACATGACACGGATCACTTCCTCGGCCAGCTTGCTCGGAACCCCCTTCGTGTGCAGAAAAACGATGTCAATGTCACTGAGCGGCGTCAACTCGCGGCGGCCGTATCCCCCGAGTGCCGCGACAGCAAGCGGCTCGGGAAGCCCCTTCGGAGCCACTGAGGCATTCACCGAGGCAAACAATTCCCGGAAGAGAACATCCACCATTTCGGAACGCTGACGCGCAACCTCACGCCCGCCTCCCCCGCTGCGGTGCCATATGCGCAGGCGGTGTTCCTCGATTTTCCGGAAACCCTTGAAAACGGGCACCAACTCACCGC
>JBGSSC010000733.1:0-1988 GCA_041737265.1 Terrimicrobiaceae bacterium
GCCCTTGTTCCGGGCTCTCTTCTTATCATGGAAATAGAACAGGAATGTGAAAAGATTGATCCCCACGAGGTATCCCCCGGCATACATCCATTGTCCCGGTATCCGTGACAGGGCGATTCCAGGCAGGATGACGAGTCCAACCAGCAAAAGAATATGAAGCTCGTTCAGGCTTCCGCCGTGGCTGACACGGCACTCGGTCGGCGTCTCATCACCACTTCGTGCAAACTCCTCCAGTGGCTTGTCCTCCCAAACCTTCAACCAGCGACCGTCTGAAATTTTGCGCTTTTTGCGCAGGACTTTAGCGGAAAGGGACTACGCTTTTTCCGGGACTTCGCCCGGAAACAAAATTCAACCATGAAGGGATTCAACACAGCCGAGCACGCGTTTCGCCGCCAACTCCCCCGAGGACATTGCCGACTCAATGCTGGAGGACGCGAGGTAGTCACCTGCAAGAAAGATGTTGGGTGGGAGATTGAAAGATTTCTTTTTTGCAAGAAATCCGGGCGGCTGGTGGATTACGGCGCGGTCAACCCGGCGAATGTCCACTAGCTCCAGCCCCCCGGCAAAATCCGGAAAGATTTCACATACCTCACGACGTGCTGCGGCTACCAGAGCAACGTCTCCGGCAGTCCCTCCATCCAGCACGCTTGCCACGAGAAGCGGGCGCCCGGAGGGAGAGTAACCGGGTGCCACGTTGGTTATCTGGGTCAGGTGCCTCACAACGCGACGTCCGGCCGGCAGGATGAGCAACCGGGCTGAAGTGAACGGTTCCGGTGATGTCCAGGCCAGCTGCCAGACTCTGCGAAAGAGTGGTTGATGTGCGTTGAAACCAAGCAATCTCCCCGCAGAGCCAGCATCCGATGCGATCACCACCGCTTCAACCGGGACCTCGTTCCCGTCCGCAAGTTTCAGCGATTCGGCACGATGGGAGTGCACTTGGATCGAAGAGACCGCTTCTCCCAGCCGGAGGCGGTGTCCGGTTAGCCTGGCTGCCAGCAAGCGGGGGAGGCAGGCCATTCCCTCCGAGGGAAGAAATGCACGCCCCAGAGAAAATTTTTTCAGGTAATAGCGAAAGAGCGCGGCACTCGTCCCGAGGTCTGCATCCAGAAAGACTCCTCCGAAGAACGGCCGGAAGAACCTTTCGATCGCGGTGGGGGAGATTCCCGCCGCTCGCAGAAACTCGACCGTTGTCCGGTCCTACGGGCAGCGGCATTCGCCAAGAAGAATCCGGTCCGGAGTCGCGCATACCCGTGCCGCCAGGAGCATCATCCGTGCCTTGTCTGCCAACGGAAAGGCTTCGCTGAATGCGGCCTCAAGTCCGTGCCATGGGTGCTGCAGTGGGTTGCGAATCTCCCAAAACCGGCCTCGCTCCCAGAGCATCGCACCCGATTCGAAGTAACATGGCCGAAGATCGGACATGGAAACATGACGACGCAGGGCGGGATAGGAATCCAGAATAACCTGGAAGCCCCGGTCAATGAGAAAGCCACTCACGTGATCGGTAGCAACCCTCCCACCCACGCTTCCGGACTTGTCAAAGATCAGGTATTCCACCCCGGCCTCATCCAGTATCCTGGCACACGTCAGCCCGGCCAATCCCGCTCCGACAATCCCAATCACAAAAACTCAGACCATCGGGAGAAGACGGTGGCGGCTGTCTCACGCAAGGCGGGAAGGTGTCGCCGTCCCTCCTTGGCGAGCGAGTCGGGATCGACCCCCAGATCGATGAGATCCCGCCGCGAATCGGCCACCATTTCCTCAAGCACTTCAGGAGTCATCTCAAGATGAAATTGCATCCCGTAAAGAGCACCCCCGTAGCGGAAAAGCTGATTCGGTGTGAGCTCGCTGCCGCCAAGACGCATGCCTCCGGGAGGCACATCAAAGACATCCCCATGCCAGTGCGTCGTGACGAAAGTCTTCGGCAGCCCACACCAGACAGGATCGAAGTCCGCGATGGCCTCGAGTTTTACGGGGAGAAAGCCGATTTC
>JBGSSC010000747.1:0-3937 GCA_041737265.1 Terrimicrobiaceae bacterium
GGTTGTTCCGTCAATCCGCTGCATTTTTGAGTAGTTTTTCGAGTTTGAGACGTTCTGCCTCGAATCCGGGTTCCGAGAGATTGTCGGGGATTCGTATTGGAGACGCAACCGTTACGGAAATCCGGGAGAAAGGCAACGGGATGATGAACCCATCCCAGGTCTTCATTCGGAGTGCCTTGGAAAATGTTGCGTGGACGGGGTAGATGGGGGCTCCGGTCGTTTGGGCGAGGAGGATCGCCCCAGGCCCTAAAACGTAGCGCGGGCCGCGCGGACCATCCGGAGTGATGGCGACATCCGCACGTTCCTCAAGGAGGCGCACCAACTCGCGAAGAGCCCGGGCACCGCGCCGGGAACTCGACCCGCGCACGGCTCCCATGCCGAGACGGTGCATGATGCCGGCGAGAATTTCTCCATCGCGGCTCGGGCTGGTGAGCACGTGGACGCCCTTCCGGCCCGGCGGGTATTTCCGCAGAAACGCGAGGGAAATGCCGAGGATCCGGTTGTGCCAGAAGCAAAGGATGGCTCCGGTGGGCAATTTGGCGAGTTCCTCCGGCGACAATCCCGTGATGCGCAGGCGGATCGTGCAAAAGAGGAGCCGCAAAAGGGTTGCGGCGAGCCAGGCGAGGAATTGCTCCCGCTTCATGGGAGGACGATGCCCGGAGCCGAGGGTGCACGACAAGCACGCAGGCGGTTCCGGACACGCAGGAGCAGGGCAGTTGCCGCGACCCCAAGGCCAGCAGAAAAGCCGATCCAAACCCCCGGGGCCCCGAAACCAAGAGGAAACGCAAGAGCATAACAAAGAGGGAGCGCAACCACCCAATACGCGGCGATGCCGACCAGCATCGGTATTTTCACATCCTCAAATCCGCGGAGAGCCCCCGAACTCACAATTTGAAGTCCGTCTAAAATTTGAAAGCAGCCGGCGATGAGGAGCAACCTGGCTGCCAGAAGGATGAGGGCGGAGTCCGTGGTGAAAAATCCTGCAATCACCGGACCTGCAAAAATAAAAGCCACGGCGGCCAGGGCCATCACGGCCACGGCGATCCCCAGACTTCCCAGGACGATCGGGGAGCACCGCTCCGTGCGCCCTCCACCACGGGCCTGCCCAACCCGCACACTGACGGCTTGAGAAAGCCCCAGAGGCAGCATGAAGGTCGTGGCAATGCATGTGATGGCAATCTGGTGGGCGGCAAGGGCCTCGATGCTCAACCAGCCCATCATCAACGACCCGACGGCAAATCCGCTGACCTCGGCAAGGTGCATGGTTCCCACCGGCAGGCCGAGGGCAATAAGTGCTTTGATCTCACCCTGCAAAGCCAGTGGGGAAAGGGGACCACGTGCTGTCGATGAGAGTCTTCGCGAGATGTGTGGATAGCAAATCATCGCAGCGGCACCCGCGATACGGGAAAGGAGCGTCGCCCAACCGGCACCTTCCAGCCCCATGGCGGGAGCACCGAGGTTTCCATAAATCAGGATCCAGTTCAGGAACACATTGAGAAAGACCGAGCCGAGCAGAATCCAGAAAGGGGGCCACGGGCGGGAGAGGGCTTCACAGAAGTTTTTCGAAGACGTTGCGATGAGTGCCGGTACCACGGAGAGTGCACAGAGCATGAGGTAGGTTCCGGCGGCTTCGTTGACTTCCGGACGCTGCCCGAAGACTGCAAGGAACGGGAGGATTGCGAAAGCGAGGGCGGCAACGAGCACTCCGATGGCTGCCGCAACCCAAAGGCCGCCGCGAAGGGCTTTCCCGGAAGCGTCCGGATGGTCCGCTCCATGGCCGATCGATGCCCTCACGCTGACTGCAGAGATCACCCCGAATCCGAAAACGAAGGGGACCATGAGAAGTGTATTGGCAAAGGCACATGCAGCAAGTGGGACCATGCCGACTTTGCCGATCATGGCGGTATCCGCGAGTCCGATCAGCATTTGGCCCACGTGGCCTGCGACGATGGGCGAAGCCAGCGCAAGGGTCCGGCGGTTTTCCTGTAAAATATCCCGGAACATGATTTGGAGGCTTGGCCGCGGAAGGAAGATCCCCCCCGGTTGCTCAGCGTGCTTCCCCGAGACGGAGGGAAGGCTTCAGGTAATTTCCAACGTAGTCGGCGACGGCCGCCTCGAGCGAGGTCATGGGTGCCAAGTAACCGGTCTCCCTGATTTTCGAGATATCGGCTCTGGTGTGGTATTGGTATTGCCCGCGGATGCTTTCCGGCATCTCGATGAATTCGATTCGTGGCGGAAGCTCCATGGCCTTGAAGAGGGCGTGAGCAAGGTCCAGCCAGGTCCGGGCCTCTCCGGAGCCGATGTTATAAAGGCCTCCGGCCTCTTCATTTTGCGCAAGGTGGAGGCTCATCTGCACCGCGTCTTTCACATAAACGAAGTCTCGTTGCTGGCCACCGTCGGGATACTCAGGCCGGTAGCTCTTGAAGAGGCGCATCGTTCCGGTTTCCCGGATCTGCTCATACGCCTTGCAGACAAGGCTGCGCATATCGCCTTTGTGGTACTCATTCGGCCCAAAGACATTGAAGTATTTAATCCCGACAATATCTCCGAGGATCTCCTCCTTTGCAGCGTAGAGGTCGAAGAGTTGTTTGGAATATCCGTAGAGGTTGAGCGGACGGAAAACGCGCAGGTCTGTGGTGCGGTCATCCATCCCGGCAGCGCCATCTCCATAGGTTGCAGCGCTGGATGCATAAACAAAGCGGGTGCCTGCATTAAGCGCCCAGCGGCAGAGAGATTTCGTGTAGCCGAAATTATTTTGCATCACGTAGGATGCATCCCTGACCGTCGTGGAAGAGCAGGCGCCAAGGTGGAAGCAGGCGGCGAATCGTCCGTGATGGTCGGGGTCCCGGCCAAGGTCAGCGATCAACCGGTCGGCTTCCACATAGTCTTCGAAATCAAGCGGTGCGAGGTTTCTCCATTTCTCATCCTCCCCGAGAAAATCGGCGGCGACAATCTGTGATATCCCTCGTTCGTTCAGCGCCGAGATGAGGGCGCTGCCGATAAAACCGGCCGCCCCTGTGACCAGAATGCGTGATTTTTCGTGGAGAAGGACGTCGGGCGGCTTTGGAGCCCGGCGGTTGGGAGTACCGGATCCGCTCATCTTCTGGGCAGTCCGAGGTCGGCGAATGTCTCGTCAAAGATTTCCGTTTTCCCCGGAAAGATGAAGCGTGCACCCGAGAGGTAGTCCGAGGCCTTGCGCTTGTTGCCTTTGGAAAACTCCCACGCGGCCTGGGAGTAATACCACGACGGGGTGTCGCCCGGGAATTTCATCGTCGAAAGGGCCTTCTTCGCAGCCAGTTCATCTTCCAGTTGCAGGTAACAAAGGAAGACCTTGAACTGCAGGAGTTCATTCCGGGGATCCCCGTTGAGCATGGCCCGGAAGATGGCGAGGGCTTCCGGATACTGTCTTTGAAGGAAGTGAACTTCACCCAGATTGAACTGTGCCGCAAAGAGCCCCGGGGAGAGCTCCAATGCGTTTCGGAACGAAGCGATCGCCTGATCGTATTCCTTCTTTTTCGTGTACGCCGCACCTTTGAGATTGAGCATAAAAGCGCCGCTCTCGCCGGCCGGATCGAGTTCGGTGATTCGGGTGATGACCGCGTCGTATTTTTTCCGCTCGAAGTCCTTGATGATCGCCTCGATTTGTTGGCGGGTGGTGTCATCGACCTGCTGGGCGGCAATCGGCAGGGCGAAGCAAAGGCAGAGCGCGACGGCAATTGGGAGGGTCTTCACTTCCTCCCAGTATGAAGTTTGCAGCCCCACAGATCAACCTAATCCGGCGGGAGCCGGTGACAAGCCTGTTGCCGCAAAAGTTTTGACACCGAAGGAGAGATTGAGGGGAGGAGAAAAAGGGGACGTTGACTCAAAAAGGATGACACCGAAAAAAACGGAGGATGCCGATGAGTCAAAAAGTTCGAGAAGAGATGCTGCCCCGATT
>JBGSSC010000760.1:0-4204 GCA_041737265.1 Terrimicrobiaceae bacterium
AGATCCGGGCTCCTTCCGGCGGTTGGGATTGTGGATGTTGATTGGGACATAAATTGAATTCAAATCGGCAGCGCCTGCTTTATGGGATCATCTTGCGCCAAGGCTGCATCTCTGGTTTGGGCCCCCTTCGGCGGCTGGCCAGCAGGCCCCGGCGTCTTCGAGAATCGGAGAGCCACGATTTGCCGAGAAGTTCAGTAAGTTCGTCTCTGGCGCTGCGCGCGAGCGGTCCCCGCATGTCGTCGGCATATTGCTCGAGGATTTCAAAGCCCCGCCGATCGCCGCATCGCGCCATGGCGCGCCCGATGCACAGCTCAAGATACGAACGGCGCTCAAGAATCGGGTCCTCGGAAAAACGAAGATCGCGTGATGCCGGAAGGGAAAGGCCCCGCAGGCAATGCCGGAGGTGCAAGATTTCGAGGGGCCTGAGCATTTCCAAGGACGGATGCCTTTCCGCCACCGCGCAAATAGCGGCAACATAATCGAACGGAGAGCGGGACTTCATAGCGAAGGCCTCGCTGCAGTCCTCAATACGGGAGGCGATAGAGATCATGACCGGCAGCGCTTTCTCAGCAGCCGCTGTCCGGGCGATAGCACGAAGCGAATACACGGGTTCGGGCGCCCACCCATGTTCAGGAGGAACGGCCAGACAGTCCACCGGGAGCCCGGGAAGGCCATTGCGGATCTGCTTCTCAATGCTCTCTATGAGAAATGGCACGGACGCCTCATCACCGAGAAAGGCGACAACGCGGGCGAGCTTCAGGCGGGCGGATTCAGATTTTGCTGTCCGGAAGGCTTTGCGCACAACCGGCAGCCATTTCGCGCCACCACGCATCAGGCGCGCCATCCGGGCCGGGGCTCCTGTGCGACACGCTAAAAGGCTCCTGCAGTCTTTCTCGGCATCCGCCCTGCGATAAGGATGGGGAGAGGACGCAAAATTCTCGCGATCGGTCCCGCGAAGCATGCCCAGGCTGGTCCAATCGTCCTGCAGCGCTGTGATATCAAGTTGTGCGGGTGGCAGGCTCTGAGCTGCCGCACGGGCTGCCGCCACTCCGGCCGCTCCGCCCAGACTCACCATATCGCGCTGCATCCTGGCGAGCGAGATGGCATCGTGCGACGCGGAATATGCCCGACCGGCAACGAGCAAATTATCGAGGCCTCGCGGAATGATGGCCCGGTACGGTACGGGTGCAAGATAACGGCGATAGGCACTCCAGCTCCACACAGCTCCACAGGCAAGGATATCGCTGCTGGCGAGTCCCTTGATGTCAAAGTTGGAGTCGCATACGACCATTGTATCAGGGAAGGTCTCGCCAGCCAGAATTCCCCCATAAGTCACAGCCACGTCGCCGGAGATTCTCCGTGATTCCCGCGGCGTCACGTAAAGTTGAGGCGCCTCATGCACGCGGTAGCGGTACAGACCGGGACGCCGCCGTCCACGCACGATGGTCCGCGTGAGATCGAGCGCATCGCGGATCTCGATGGCGGACTCGTAATGACGGTTCACGGGTCGGGTATCCGTATTGAAATTTCCAAAAGACGCCCAAAGGGTGAAGGCATCGCGGCCATTGCCGTACTCAAACGGCGCCCCCGCCCACGCGGCAAGATCCGCATCGCCGGTGGCATCCACCACCACGGCTCCCGAGACCACCGTCAGACCCCCGGCCACAGCGACAATCACTCCGGACACGCGCCGGCCCCTCCGGACGACGCCGGCGACTGGACAGGGGGCCAGGACTTCGACGCCGGCGTCAAGGAGGCATTGCATCATTGCTGCTTCCTCGTCCAGGCCCGTCGCAGCGATCACCTTGTCGTAGCTGGCGTCGCAGGATTTTTGAAACTGCGTGGCACGTCCGAACCAATACGAACCGACTCCACCGATTGTACGGACGCCTCCAACGTCCGAGTGATGCTCAAGCAGAATCGTCCGGGCACCAGCAGCCGCCGCCGCGAGAGCCGCAGGCACTCCGCTCGTTCCACCCCCGACCACCAGCACGTCGCACTCACGAAGCATGCGAAGCGGCACCCGTGCGGGAAGCCGGGCGAACTCCTGACAGTGCAGCGGATCGGCATCGGAGAAACGAATGCTCCCCAGGGAGCGTTGTGACCTGCGCCCGCCTTGTCGTGAAGCAATCAGTCTGGCGGGCACCGCCGGACGCGGGCCCGGGTAAGAAAGTTCTTCCGCGATTGCCTCACTCAACGCAAGACCCCCGAAGGGATCAGAAAGCCTGCCGGCGGTCGGGACATCCCCATCGGCCGCGGAGCTGCAAATGCGGAGGTTGGAAATACCGAGGACTGATGACACCCGGCCGGGATCGCCGGAAACCCTCAGCACGGGCTGCAGGGCAAGAATGCCTGAGAAGCGATGGAAATAGACTGCGTTTTGATTGTTCCGGACCCTTTCATCCGTAAGTTTTTCTCCCACCTTGACCAGTGCGCGGCGGGCGAGCACGGAGAGTTTTGGAAGAAAGAAGGGATCATCGGGATCCGGGGCGGGAAGGCGCAGGTTCAGCTGGGCACCCGCGCCGTGCAGCGTTATGTGGCCGCTGGGAAGCTCCGGAACGCCTGGCACCGGAAGAGCGAATTCTCCAACCGCCCGCCATCGGCTGCCACCTTTTTGTCCACGAGGAATCACCAACGACCCAGGGCGCTCCGCGACCTTCACCTTGGCAGCGAGTCCTGCAGCCATGAGATCGCCTTCCTTGATCCGGGACGTGATCTGCGCCCCCGCAAGCCGGGCGACCGGAGCCAGCGGACCCGCATCGACGACCGCATCTGCCCGCATCAAGACAACCCCGCATTTGCCTCCGAATAGCACCCCCTGCAAGCTTCCATCCGGCGCAGATTCAACCCCACAGGGAGTCAGGCCGTAATAAAAACGGACTCCGGCATCTATCAGCAAATCCTCCAAGCCATTGGCCAGCCGGGCGAGATTCAGCACAGCCACTCCAGAAGGAAGAAGCTCCGCCACACTCAGGTCAAAAACCCGGCGGAAGGGATCCGGCAACGAATGCCATTCCCGGGGCCGGGCCCACGAACGGCGGGCCACGACCAAATCATCCGCCAGAGAGGTGGATCCCGCAGCGAGAAGAGTGATGCTCCCCCGCCGGGCAAGCATCCAAGCGGTCACGCAGGCGGCCAACGATGCTCCGGCAATAACCACCTGCGCGGAGGCGAGAACGGGAACCCGGTTGGAGCCGGACACTTCGAAAACCTGGCCGGTGCGGCTGAGTTTTGGCATCCGAGTCATGAAGCCCAGACCTGCCTGCTGGACGTGCGGGGTTCCCCGCACTTGCCAGCCTCGCTGATCAAGCGCCCGAGATAGTTGTCCTGGCAGGCTTCCGCGAGGCTGTAAAACTCGGTTCCATCCTCCACGTAGCGGGCCATGCCCTCGAGGCAGGAGGCAACCGCAATTTCATCGTCACTGAGCGCTGCTGGCACAAAGGGGTTTCTGTAAAACCACCGCTCGCCCGCCTGGATGCCCTTGAAAAAATGTCCCTCCAGATTATCACCATCGCCGGCCGCCTCCCGGCGGAGCACCGAACGAATCGGCGTCTGAAAATCCTTGAGATACCTCAACTCGTCATTCGCGATCTCTCCACGGTCCCCCTGCACAAGGACCCGCGTGCCTCGGATCCAGGAAAAATACTGCGAGCTGGAAAAGTCAAACACACCCAAACGACCTCCGAAATCGAGCCAGGCCAGTTCCTGGACCACCTTCTCCGGAACGTCCGCTGTCGGCGGCCCGTTTCGGCCGGGTCCGGCGGTGATGGATGAAACCGACCGGCGGGCGATGATCTTGACCTCCTCGAACCCGACACCGAGAAGCCGGCGGAGCAGGCTGATGCCATGATAACCGTGCGCCACCGAGACCTGAGCTTGGGTGATTGTACCCAGAAGCCCTGAACGCGCGATCGCAATTCTTGCCGCATGCTCGGGGCGGAGGTGCAACTGTTCGGCGACCTGGATCCGCAGTCCATTCCGGTGCAGCTCAAAAACCTGCCCCATGCCCGCCTCATCGCGGGCCGGCGGCGTTTCGCACAGCACCGCCGCTCCGCGAAGCGCAAGGTCCGCCAGCATCTGAGGATGGTCAGCCACACGCACGCACAGAACAACAAAGCTCTGGTCCTGCGCGTCCATCAACTCGTGCAGCGACCTGCATGTCCTCACGCCAAAGCGCCGCGCAAAAGCCGGGGCCTTCTCCGGG
>JBGSSC010000765.1:0-5528 GCA_041737265.1 Terrimicrobiaceae bacterium
TGTCAAAGGGCTCCGTGATCGCGGCAAACCCTACAAATGCGCTATCGTTGCCGCCATGCGAAAGCTCCTCATCCACATTCAGTCGCTCCTGAAAAAGGCTCAATTTTCCCCTTGCTAAAAACACAGTTGCTTCATGGTGAACCTGCCTGCGGTTTATAGGATGGTTGACACGGCAGGTGGACAAATCTTCAGCGAGCGATTGCAATGATCATTGCGGAGCAAAGGAGTGAGGGGTCTGCCCTGGGCATCGACCGGGATATTTTTTTGCAAACCATTCAGAATGATTGGCCCACAGCAAAAGCCTTTCTCAAAAATCTCGTTGAGGACAACAGTTTCACGCTGAATCCCGAAGGCGTTCGCAAGAACTCGGAGACCATTGTCCGTCAGTTTGCTTCGTTCAATTTCTCCACCCGGGTGCTGCCCAGCACGCTCCACGGGGCGGGCGAGCACCTGATTCTGGATTCAGGCGGGGGGGGAATTCCCGTGCTGCTGGTTTCGCACCTGGACACGGTCTATCCGCCCGAGGAGCAGGCCGCGGGATACCCGGGGTGGGATGACCTCAACAACCGCATTCAGGGACCTGGCACATACGATATCAAAGGAGGGACTGTTGCCATGTGGCTCATGCTGCGTTGCCTCCGTCAACACCGGCCTGAGCTTTTCGAGAACTATCGCTGGGTTCTGGCTTGGAATGCCGCCGAAGAGCGGCTTTGCGCGGATTTTTCAAGCGGGGTGCTCCAGCATCTTTCCTCCGAACCTTTGGCCTGTTTGGTATTTGAGGGCGACAATCGCCGGCAGGATGGTCACGAGGTCATCTGTGGACGCAGCGGTCTCGCCCATTTCCGGCTCTGTGTGCACGGGAGGAGTGCCCACAGCGGAAACAGCCATTCGACCGGGGTCAATGCCATCGTTCGAATTTCCGAACTCGTGCGGCAAATCGCGGGGTTGACCAATTATGAGCGCTTCACAACGGTGAATGTGGGTCTCATCCGCGGGGGCATCACCACCAACAGGGTGCCGGATTATGCAGAAATCCTCTTTGAAGTCCGGTATCGGGACAGGGAGCACTTCGAGGAGACCCGGCTTGCCCTGGATGCGCTTCAGGTCACCTGGGAGGCGGATCACTCCCGCTGTGCGGTGATCCTGGAAACCGTTCATGAGATTCCTGCATGGGTGGAAGCCCCGGGAAGCCTCGCTCTCGCCCGTTTCTGGCAGTCCGCAGGCCAATCCTGTGGGCACCCGGTCACTTTGGGGATTCGTTCCGGATTGAGTGATGCGAATTTTTTCTCCAGCCATGTGCAGACCCTGGACGGATTGGGGCCGCGGGGTGGGAATGCCCACTCGGTCGTCAAGAATGGCGAACGGCTCCGCATCACGGAATTCGTGGATCAGGAATCTTTTCTGACCAAATCCCTGATTAATACCATTGCCCTGGTGGACCTTTTGGCATCGGCCAACGGGGACGGGATGCCTGCGTATTGAGCGCAATGCCGGCAGTGGGAAGTTCCGCGTCAGAGAGTGGCAGCGGCTCCGAGGAGTACGGCACGGATGCGCGGGTACTCGTTCCTTTTGTTTCGCCGGAGCCATTCCCGTTGAAGACGGGTGTCTAGTTTGCGAAGGCGGCGGGCGACGTCGCGGGACACTGGGAGAGAAATGCGGCCCGGCCTCACCCGGGCTTGGAGGAGCAAAAATATCTCCTCTTGAACCCTCAGGCCGAGCAAGCCGGTGCGGATTTCGTCGGCCACCCACGGGTCCTGCGGTTTAGCCCGGGCGAGGACGGTGGTGATCTTGGCGGTGGATGCGAGAATCCGCCGCAGCGCCGCTGCGTGCTTGCGGGATGAATTTTTAAATACGTCCGCCGGAATGCCGGTGTCTTTGTAAAACCACTCGGCGGTCATTTTGCGCGAGCGCGGCTGCTGCCAGATGGCGATCGCTGTCCAGGTGGCCAGGGAGGCCGAGGAGGCCTCCCGAAGCAAGGTGGCAAGACGGCCGGTGGAATCTCCCAGTTCCCACCGCGAGATCGCCGCCTCCATACGGTTTTGCCTGAGTCCAGATGAGCGCAAGGTCCATGCTGCAGAGGCTCCTAAAATCAGCCCTGGATAAGAAAGCCCCAGCGCGTTGATGTGACCAAAATCCCCCCAGTCAGTATTGAGCAAGCCGGAAGCACCGCGCTCCTTGCCGAGCTTCGCGTAACGCGTGATGTTTTGATACGCGTTCCGGTAATCATTGATCCAGCGGTTCCATCCGGTCACGCCGGGACAAACATAAAAGGTGCGGCCGGAGCGTTCCATGACGTCGGCTTTGCTGTGGTCCAGCCCGGCACCGTAGTCCCAATCGAGCGCAATGGCCCCGGCGGGAATTTCCCGGACCATCCCGGGATGCTGGCGCCCGATAATATCTCCCCAGAACATGGGGATTGCTCCGTTTTCACGGACCACGCCCATGATTTTCTTGAGAAAGCTGATATAGAGGCGTCCCTTGCCGACCTTGGCCGCTTGAGAGCGGTTCTTCCCCTCCCCGAGATCGTAGGTTTCGTCGCAACAGATGTTGAAATAGCGGGAACGAAACAACGGGCGAACTTCCGTTATGATCTCCCTCACAAGCTTCAGAGATTCCGGATTGCGGCAATCCAGAGTGCAGCCGGACTGGCGGTCATACCAGTTAAACGCATCCTCAGAAATGTCCCATTCCAGCTCGTTGAGGTGCTGGAATTTTTTCGTGTGCACAAACCCATAGAGATGGCCAAAGGTGCTGAATGAGGGCACCAGATCAATGTGGCGTTTCGCGCAGTGGGCATCGAGGGTCCGGATTTCCTCCGCTGTCAGCGGGTCGGAACCCTGCCAGACCTCCGGATGATTTTTGAAGGCAAACGTGTGCTCGATGTAGAGTTGCAGCTGATTGATTTTGTAGCTGGCGCACTTGTCCACGAGGTCAAGTAAAGTGCGCAGCTTTGGCACCTTGCCCCGGGTGACATCATGATAGAATCCCCGCACAGGGTACTCCGGCCAATCGAGGATCCGGAGGCAGGGAAGCCCCTTCGGCGATTGCAGCTGGATCTGTCGCAGGGTTTGCCGGCCGTAAAAAAGCCCGGTGGGGGTCGCCGCCTCTATTAGAATAGTTTCTGCAGAAATTGTCAGCCGGTAGGCGTCAGGCTCGTTGCGGCCTACCGGGGTCAATCGGGTGAGAACCCGGCTGCCAGGATGAACCCCCGGCAAGAAGCGGAGTCGTCGGGGTGGAGGTAAAAGAATCAGATCGGAAGGACTAATCAGGGTTGGAGAGGATTTCGGGAAGCTTTAGCAGGCTGTCGTGGAGGTTCATGAATTTTCCATCTGGATTCCTTGATAAGGGGAATTCGGTGAGTTTGAGTCAAGTTTTGCTTTCCGCCTGTTCTCAGCTTTCTCAAGAAATCCAAGGGACTTTTCGCTGCGAAAAGTCTTCAGCGAGGCACTGGAAATTGGGGCTGCAAACATCTGAGGTCGGGAATTATAGAGCATGCTCTGGCCCGGTCTGAAGCAGTGCCTCGCTAGATCCTCACGCTGCCGGTTGCGAGCCACACAAAATAGGAGACGGGGTTTTTTCCCAATTCGCCGGGTTGGGCATCCAGCTCCTCAATCGAGGTGATTTTGCCATCACAGAACTCACCGATGCGAATGGCGGCCTCGCGGAAGCGGGCCGCACCGACGGCAAGCCTTGCCTGGGTGGCTTCCATTCCCAAGGCCTTGTTACGACGCAGCCATTGTCGGCGGAAGGTTTTCTCCAGTTCTTCATAGGCGTTGAGGATGCCGGGAATCGCCGCGTCTTTCAGTTCGCGCAGGCAGTGCAGATCCCGGGACTTGTACGCTGAGACAAGCTTTTCGCGAAATTCAAGCTTTCGCACCATCACATCGCCAAGTGCCCACAGGTATCCAAAATCCGGAGCACCTTCCTCATTCCTGAGGGGCTCCACCGCATCACGCAACGCACAAAGTCGTTCGATCACCTTCGGCCAGAAACCGGTCCCAGCATAAAGATAACCCTGCCAGCCGATTCCCAGCAGCGGATCATCCCAAACGATCGTGTTCGCAGGAACGGGGGGGACTCCCTCATCCGCCACAACCTGCAGGCCGGTCCCGCTGCAAGACATGGTAAAATCTCCCGCGTCGATCCCTCTCAGCAGCTCATCAAACCCTGAGTCGTTGGTGTTCCCTCCGTAGCAGCGGTCGGCAGCGTAAGCCATCCCGGCAAAGGCGGAGTCAAACTCGCAATACGAGACTCCATCACCCCAAAGGGTGAACATAATTTCCGCCAGACCCGCCTTCCGGCACGCCCTGATGCAGGGACCCACCGCGGCCTCTGTCATGGCATGGTCGTACCAGAAGCGCGCCCAGGTCCAGATGCCGGAGGCCATAAGCGGCTCCCCTCCCAGCTCGCGGTGCCGCCGGATCCATTCGGTGTAAAAGTCTTCGTCCTTGCTGTAGTAGTCCCAGTAAACCAAATCGACGTTCTTCGGAACTTTGGCTTTCACTTCCTCGGGGATAAACGAGTCCCGGTCGTAGTATTCGTGTTTGGAACTCCCCATTTTGAAATACATGTCGGACCAAATCATTGGTCTGAGACCAAGTTCCGTGCAGATCGACTCAACGCGGGCGAGATGACTGTTGAAAACGTCGAACGGGGGCTGCGGTCCGTTTTTATCGAGAAAGCGCCCGCGACCGAAATGGAATGCCTCATCCATCCCGACGTGAATCCTCCTGCTGCCGAGGTGTTCCGACCAGAACCGGATCATTTTTCCGATCAGTTCGTAGGTCTTTTCCTCACCGATCAATATCACTTGCTCGGTGTCCTGGATTTGATGATACGGGGGCCATTTCAGAATTTGATCGAGGTGGCCGAGCGTTTGGATGCAGGCCACAACTTCAATGCCAAGCCGCTTGGCATAAGCGTCGATTTCTTCAATTTCCTTTCCCGTATATCCCCCGCGCATGTAGCCGAAGAACGGCTCGCCGGGGATCTGATAGGTGTCCTCGGTGTAGAGCATCAGCAGGTTGTATCCCATCAGCGCAAGACGCCGCATCCAACGCTTGATATACGGAACGGTCATCACTGCCTGCCGCGAGCAGTCGAGCATGATTCCCATCGACCGGAAGGACGTGTTTGAGCTGGTGCTTTGCCCGGCGAGCGCATGGCCCACGCCTCTGGCCTCATTGGCCAATGAGCCGTATTCAATCGTAACCCCGTCCTTATCAAACAAGACGTTCAGGATCCCGGCTTCCTCCACCTGATTGAATCTCAGTTCGCGGTTTCCGGATGAGGTGGTGAGAGGGTATTCCTCCCCCAGACATTCCAGCAGGGAATGAAGGCCGGTTGGAGTTTTGCCGGGGTTCCAGGTCAATTTCATTTCATTCATAAAGGCGCGGAAGGTATCAGAAGAGTGAGGCCTGTCAGCCCCGCCGATGGTTAACGGTTAGTTCCGCATTAAATCCGGGCCGGCGAGCCCTGCCTCTCTGCTTCGGCATCTGCCTGATCTGCGAGTAGCCCGCGGAAATAAG
>JBGSSC010000046.1:0-1999 GCA_041737265.1 Terrimicrobiaceae bacterium
TCCAGTAACTCGGTTTTGCTTCTCTTGCTCATTTGCCCTGATTCTTTTTTCATCCGGGTGTCATTCTTTATGACGCAGCGACCTTTCCTACCCCTTTCCTTTTATTCTCCCCGGTGTCATTCAATGTGGCGCAATGCGCCCGACGGGTGCCGCGCGGTTTATCTCTTCACTCTGGCTCCCCGTCGTGTAGAACTGAGACCAGCATGGCAAGACCCATAAAAACCAACGTCGGAGTCATCGGGCTCGGAATCATTGGAAGCCGCGTCGCGGCCAACCTCCGCAAAGCCGGGTTCCAGGTCTGGGTCTGGAATCGCTCGCCACGTACCGAGCCGAATTTCCTCTCCTCGCCACTGGAGGTCGCCGAGTCGGCTCAGATCATCCAGATTTTTGTTTCGGATGGAGCTGCATTGATCGAGACGGTTTCAGCGATGTCGGGGGCCCTGGGACCGAATCACATCATCGTCAATCACGCGACGGTTTCCCCCTCCGAGACGCGGGAGGCTGCGCGCATGGCGGCGGACCGCCACGCACGGTTTCTGGACGCCCCCTTCACGGGAAGCCGGGATGTCGCGCAGAAGGGGGAATTGGTTTTTATGATTGGTGGCGACAAGGAGGCCCTGGAGATCTGCCGCCCGGTTATGGAAGTGAACGCGAAGTCGATCCTTCCGGTGGGCGGCATCGGCGATGCAACCGCATTGAAGATAGCAACCAACCTTATCGCCGCAGTCAATGTTGCCGCTCTCGGAGAAGCACTAGCCCTTCTTCATCGCAACGGAATTCCCCTCCAGTCTCTTTGCGAAATCCTGCCACTCCACGCGGCGAATTCCGGCCTGGCTCAGATGAAGGTGCCTGCCATGATCTCGGACGACTTCGATCCGCGCTTCGCGCTCAAACATATGTTCAAGGACGTACAGATCGCACTGCGCATGGGCCAGGAAGCCGGGATCGAGTTACCTGCGGCCGGTGCCTTTGCGGGGGCTGCCATGTCGGGCATTCAACAAGGCTGGGCGGACCACGATTTTTCGGTCATCGCAAGGCATTACAATTTTCCCGACCGCGATGCCCCACTGGATGCAAACTTCCGACCCGACCCGCCTGCTGAGCCGGAAGCCGCGGGGGAGGTACCAACGACTCCAAACCGCCGCTGGAAGCTTTTTGGCTCCAAGTAGGAACATGGCGGAAGCTTCCCGGCTGAGCCGGCTCCGGCAAGATGGAGGGGCATTTTCCCTCGGACCCCGCACCAGGGTTCGGGTCACCGGCAGCGACGCCAAACGCTACCTCTCGGGGCAACTCAGCAACGACCCGACGAAAATCCCGCCAAACGGGTCCATTCGCGCGCTGCTTCTCACCGCAAAGGGCAAACTTTGCGCGCCGGTAGCCGTCATGAAAACGGATGATGGCTTTCTCCTCGACGCTGAGGCTGCCCTGCACGACGGGCTGGTCGCCCGTTTGGGCCGATATATCGTCGCGGACGATGTCGTGGTTGAGGATGTTTCTCCCGACGACGCCGGCTGGCATGTCTTCGGCGCTGTATCCAGAGAAGCCATGGGGGTGGATGTTGAGAGACTCGGCGAATTAGGCAGGGACTGTCCGGAGCTTCCCGCCGGAGTCCTTGAGACAACCCCGGACGAAATCGAATTGCTCCGCATTGAACGTGGCATTCCAAAATGGGGTTCCGAGCTGAATGAGGACACGCTTCCCCATGAGGCCGGGCTGGACCGAAGCCACGTGGACTTTCACAAGGGGTGTTACGTCGGGCAGGAAACCGTCTCGCGGGTTCAAAGTGTCGGCCGCACAAACCGGATCCTGCGGGGTTTCCTCGGTGCGTTCCCCCCTCTCCCGGGGGCACTTCTTGAAGCAGGCGGCCTGCACCTCGGAACGATTACGAGCGCAGCCCGGCATTTTGAGTTGGCGTCAAGCGCCGCGCTCGGGTATCTCAACACTCGCACAACCGAAGTCCGATTTGCTGTCACCAGCCCGTCGGGCGAGTCCCTCGGTG
>JBGSSC010000057.1:0-7134 GCA_041737265.1 Terrimicrobiaceae bacterium
TGGCGCCGGCCTGTCAGCATTTGGAAAAGGACCGTGCCAAGTGCGTACACATCCGCACGCTCGTCCACATCCTTGCTGGACTCCGCCTGCTCGGGGGGCATGTTTTCCAGTGTGCCCACGACGTGGCCGCTGATCGAAAGAGATTGAGTGCCCTCCACTCCGCTGATTTTGGCCAGGCCAAAGTCAGCGACCAGCGGCTCGCCATCCTCGCGGAGCAGGATGTTGCCCGGATTGATGTCGCGGTGGAGCACCCCGTGTTCATGCGCGAACTGAATCGCCTCACAAACACGGAGCATGATCGCGAGGGTTTGCTGCACGGAAAGCACCCGGGTCTCCCTCGATCGGGTTGAAGGACCTCCCTCCGGAGTGAGTTCATCCGGCTCCTCATGCACCGGGCTCGCATGCTCGGAAAGTGCCCGCTTCTGGTCACGGAGAGAACGAACAAGGGTCGCAAGGTCAACGGCTCCGCTTTTTCCATCGGAGGAGGAGTCCCCCCCATAGAGAACGTCGGCCAGTGAAAGGCCGTCCACAAATTCCATGGCGATATAGTGGATTCCCTCGAATTCGTTCATCTCGAAGACGCGGCAGATGTTGCGGTGGGGAAGGCGGGTCATGATCTCCGCCTCCCGGCGGAAGCGTTTGATCTGGGCATCTGAGATTGCCTCGCTTGAGTGAAGTACCTTGATTGCCACGTTGTTGCCGAAGCGGTCTGTCGCCCTCCAGACGCGCCCCATGCCGCCTGTCCCCACGACCTCCAGCAGACGGTATTTGCCGAGAGTCTCCGACGGAGTGGCCGAGAGGACGTTGTCGTTGCTTAACTCCAGGCTGTCCGCCACGGCCGAGGGCCTTACAACACGCAGAATGGGAACGGCCTCATCGTGCCCCTCGATACGCAGAGCCCACAAATGGTCGAAATAATACTCGGCATGAGCCGGATCCTCGGCGACGCCGGGTCCCACCAGATAGACTACCCGGCGAAGGTGTTCCGGTACCGGGGCAACGTCCTCGCCGCTCCACTGAAACGAACTCAAATCCGGCTCTGCATCGCTTTCGGCCTGAACGTAAGTCCAGCCATCGGGAAGGACCCGCAGTAAATGTGCCAGCGAGTGATCGGGGAGGAGGATCTCCCCGGGGCGTGCGAGGCGGCAAAGCCTCTCCGCAAGCTGAACGGTGGAGCCGAGCGCTGTGTAATGGCGTTCGATTCCAGAGCCGAAGGTGCCAACAAGTGCATCCCCTGTCCAAAGCCCGATCGAGCTGGGGGGGATTTCTTTGCCTTGCATGCTGAAGCTCGAGTGCAGTGACGCGGCCCGGCGCATCACCTCACACGCGGCCTGCACCGCCCGCAGCGGGTGATCTGCAAAGTGACGTGGTGCGCCATAAATGCTGAGAAGCGATTCGGCAGTCGCTCCTCCCACCGTGCAGCCCGCCATGAGAGTAGCATCGGCAGTCTCTTCAAGAAAAGAATCCACCATTAACCGCACCTCGGAGGGGGGCAGTTTGCCGGCCAGCCCGTTGATCGCGCGAAGCAGGGCGAAGCCAATCGTAACGCAACGGCTTTGGGGCTGCCGGGTCGTGCGAAGTTCATCCTCGTTCAGCGAGTCCAGAGGGGTGCCGGTTGATCCTTCAAGAGATCCTCCGATATCCCGTGCGGTGGTGACTTCATCGAGGATGATGTCGAGAACTCCTCCCTCGCTGTACGTCCGGGCCTCGAAAACCCGGCCGTCTGCATCCGTGACGAGACGATTGCTCCGCCGCCCCGCATCAGGCCGCGAAAAGCACGAGGAGATCTCCCCCGAGCACCGGCCTGCCAGAACTTCCAATGGCGTGCCGAGAAGCTGGTCCTTTGGGGCGCGCAGGTATGCCGCCAAAGAGCGGTTGGCATAGATCACGATATCTTCGGCGGAAATCCGCGCGATCAGCGTGCCAGCTGCTCCTGGTAGGGAGCCGCTTCCCGCGGGTTGGGGGTTTTGATCCATGGATCCGTTGCTCTCCCGGATTTAAACACCCGCAAGGACCTGCTGGCAAGGAATCGGATTTGCCCGCACTCCGCTGCCCGGCTTGACGCTGCCTGGCTCATGGTGTGTAGTGATGGTATGCCAACGATGACCCACCGCACCACGTTCGCCCTGGACGAACCAACGGCGCAGCGGCTCCGTCGGCTGGCCCTGCGTTGGAACGTGTCGCAAGCGGAGGTTGTCCGCCGTTCGGTCGAGAAAGCAGAGGAAGCATCCAATCCAGACCCCATTTCGCTGCTCAAGCAGCTTCATGCGAATGGGGGGGGGATTGACAAGGCGCAGGCCGACAAGTGGATTCGGGAAATTCGCGAGGATCGCAAGCGATGGCGGGCTTCCTCATGATCTGCCTCGACACCAATTTCCTGATCCGCTGCGTCGAACTTGGCTCCGAAGAAGCGGCGCGCATGAAGAAATGGTATCGCGACGGCGAGTCCATGATTGTTCCCAGTCCGGCATGGTTTGAATTCATCTGTGGCCCTCTGACCGGAGAGCAGGAGGAGGTTGTCCGTGCGTTTCTTGCCGGGATCATACCTTTCACCGAGGCAGAGGCAAGAGAAGCAGCCCGGCTTTTCAATGCTGTTAAACGAAACCGCACCCTCCGAGTGGATGCCATGATTGCCGCCACCGCAATCGCCGCCAGGGCTCCCCTCGCCACCAACAACCGCGACGACTTCGCTCCATTCCTCCCCCACGGGCTCAAATTGATCTGATCATGCAAAAATGCGGGATTGGCACCTTCGATCGGGCTGACAAGGAAGGCCGGATTTGGATTGATGCGCGGCGAACCTCGAACAAGATTCAGAAGGAATCGCCATGACCACCCGCATTGCAACAATCGCCCAGACAACACTCACCGAATTGATCCGGCAGAAGGTGTTTTACATCCTTCTGATTTTTGCGCTGGCCGCGATAGGCAGCTCGATCTTCATGGCCCGCCTTTCATTTCAGGAAGAGTTCCAGATGCTCAAGGATGTGTGTCTCGGAGCAATGTCGGTTTTCACCTCCCTGCTGGCGATTCTGGCAACCGCCAATTTCCTGCCCAGAGACCTCGAAGACCGGACGATTTACACACTGCTCGCAAAGCCGGTCCCGCGGTGGGCATACCTGCTGGGAAAACTTCTGGGGATGGTGGAGATGTTGTTTCTTTTCACCCTGTTGATGACGTCGGTTTTTCTTGTGGTACTCTGGGCGCGGGAGACCGCCGTGCTCGCCGAGACCCGTGCGCAGTTCTCCTCGGCGGAAGGCATGGGATCCGCGGAACTGGAGGCCGCACTCCAGGCCGTGCGGGACTCGACCTTCAACGCGAATCTGGCGCCCGGGATCGCGATCATTTTTGTAAAAGCCTGCCTGCTTTCCGCGATGGCCCTTCTCGTTTCCGCATTCGCCACTTCGTATCTCTTTACCGTGATGGTCAGCGCCGCAATTTACTTCATTGGCCACCTGCAGGCGACAGCCAGAGACTATTGGATGCAGGGAATGGCATCTGCCGAGTGGTGGCAAACCCTTCTCATCGCACTCGTGGCGCTGCTCTTCCCGGACCTCCAGGCATTCAATCTCACCGACGACGTCATCGCGGGGGCGGCAATTCCTTTGGCGCTCTTCGTCCGGACCTTCGCGCTGGGGATTCTCTACGTTGTGGTGTATTTCTCGATTGCGGCGTTCGTCTTTTCGGGGCGCGAGCTATGATTGCGCGGGGCGTGATAGCCCTGGTGGCGGTGGCGGTTTTCGGAGCGGTGCGGATTCCCTTTGAAATTTCCCTCGACCAGGCGCAGCGGGCAGCCTTCCTCCGTCAGACCGCCCTCGATCTCGATCTGCGTGAGAGGGTTGGCCAAATGGGATTCCTGGCCGCGCTCAGCGGATTCCGCTCCCCCCTCGCCGCAATCCTCTGGATCGAGGCTCACACCGCGTGGGAGCGGACCGAGTGGGGGCGCATGGCGGCCCTGTTCGACACCGTGACGTCGCTTCAGCCACGGTCCCTCACCTACTGGGATATGGCCTCCTGGCACATGGCGTGGAACGCGAGCGTCGCCGCTCTGAACGACAGTTCCGTACAAAGCGAGGCTCTTCGCCAGCGCAACCAACGCCAGTATTTCCAACTGGGTCGCGATATTCTCGAGCGGGGACTCCGCAATAATCCAGAGAGCGCGTTTCTTCATGAGCGGATGGCCGTGCTCCTCCGCGATAAATTCGAAGATCACTGCGCAGCCGCGGATTCTTTCCAGAAGGCGGCGGAACTGCCGGGCGCGGCACCTTACGTGGCCCGCTTTGCCGCTTACGAGCTCGCAAAGTGCCCCGGTCGCGAACGTCAGGCCTACGAGTCACTCCGCAAACTCTACGAGGGAGGCGAGAAGCAGAGGATGCCAACGCTCCTGACAACGTTGCGCGAGTTGGAAAAGAAACTGGAAGTGCCCGAGGCCCAGCGCATAGATTCAAGCAACTGACCTCCTCGATGCGCTTTGCAATCTTCGGCGATATTCACGCCAACCTCCATGCCCTTCACGCGGTGATGGAGGATGCGCGCAAGCAGGCCTGCACCCATTTCGTCTGCATGGGAGATGTCGTCGGTTACAACGCCTACCCCAGGCAGTGTGTTGAACTTGTCCGCAGCCTCGATTGCCCGGTCATCAAAGGCAACCACGACGAACAGGCTTCCATGCTTGGCGAGCAGGAAGGATTTAATCCCCTCGCCGAAGAGGCGATGAACTGGACCCGCTCCCAGCTCGATGCTCAAGACAAGGACTGGCTTCGCGCACTGCGGCTGCAAAGGCAGGTGAGGGACTTCACGATCGTTCACGCGACGCTCGATACTCCCCACAAATGGGGCTACATCTTCAACCAACTCGATGCGGCTGCCAGCTTCAATTACCAGAACACCGCCCTCTGTTTCATTGGCCACACCCACACGCCCAAGGCTTATGTGAGGGATGGCAGCGTGCGAACCCTGCCCTTCGAGGGCCTCCAGCTCCTCTCGGGAAAGAAATACCTCATCAACGTCGGTAGCGTCGGCCAGCCCCGGGATGGGGACTGGAGGGCCTCTTACGTGGTTTTTGACACAACGCTCCCGGAGGTGATCCTCCGGCGGGTCGAATACGATCTTCGCGGTGCCCAGCAGGCGATTCTCGATGCGGGCCTTCCAAAAAAACTTTCCGACCGGCTCGCTGCTGGGCGATGACAGCCGTCTCCGGACGCCCGCCCGCCGCGGGCGTGCTGATCGTGAAACCCGGTTCCATGGGAGACGTGATCCATGCGCTGCCGGTACTCGCGGCTTTGGGTGCGGCATGGCCGGGATGTCCGGTTTCCTGGGTCGTTGACCCCCGGTGGGCACCTCTCCTTGAAGGGAATCCCCACCTCACACATGCGATCGAATTTCCCCGGGAGCGGTTTCGTGGCGTGCCCGGTTTGATTCGCGCTTTACCATGGGCGGCCGGCTTGCATCGCCATCGGCCGGGAATTTGTCTCGATCTCCAAGGACTCCTGCGCAGTGCGCTGATCGGGCGAATGACCCTTCCCGGCCGGTTCCTTGGTCTCTCCGATGCGCGGGAGGGTGCGCGATGGTTTTATGATGCTGTGGTGCCTGTCGAGGCCCGCGCACACAGCGTCGAACGGTATCTCAGTATCCTGAAGGTTCTTGGATTGGAAGTCCCGCGCGAGCCGGAGTTTTGGCTGCCCGCGGGAACCTTGCCGGCCTCCACCCCGACCGTCCCCTACATCCTCATCCATCCGTTTTCGCGTGGTACAGGCAAATCGTTACCTGCCGCGACCCTTGCCTCCCTTTGCAAGGAGTTGACTCCCGCCCCGGTCGTTCTCGCGGGAGGAGCTGCGCCCGGGGCGCCGGAAGGCAGGCACATTCTGAACCTTCTCGGAGCCACCAGCCTTTTGGAACTGATCGCATTGATCCGCGGAGCCGCGTATGTGGTGAGTGTGGACAGCGGGCCAGCCCATCTTGCCGCCGCTCTTGGAAGACCGCTTCTCGCGATTCACACGTGGTCCGACCCGCAGCTTGTCGGCCCCTATTCGACCGGAGCGTGGATCTGGCAGGGAGGAGAGATCCGGCGGCAAGCCCTGACTGGCGGAATTTCTGTGCCCGGCGGGATGCCCGATGAAGCTGCGGCCCGCAGGATCGCCGCACACGTAATTGTCAAATTCAAGGCAGGGGTTGCCAGATGCGGATTTTCTGCCTAGCAGGCTGTCGGACTTGTGAAAGGCCGAGACATGTTTTTTCCACGCCATAAGAGTATGGCTGCCCACGTGCCCGACCTTCTGCTGAAAATTCCTCATTCCATGCAGAAAGGGGGAATGTTCCCTCCGCGCAGCGGAAGCTTTTGCAGCTTGTCTGGCAGGGACACCCCTTATCTCCTTGAATTCCCATTTCAGTGATTACCGTTGATTCTATGTTCGACAAGCTGCTAGTGCAGTGAGGCCAAAGCTGCGGCGAAATGAACTGGGAATCCATGCAGATGATTGCGGTCTTTTTGCTCATCGTGGCTGTATTTGTGGCCTTCGTGAGGGAATGGGCGGCTCCTGACGTCATTGCCCTCACAGCGCTTGCGATTGTCATCGCCCTCGGCGTATTGGATGGCGGAGAGGTCGTCGCACTTTTTGGCAACAGTGCTCCCGTGACCATCGGTGCCATGTTTGTTCTCAGCGCCGCGCTGGAGCGCACCGGCTCGATTGACCAACTCGCCAAGTGGTTTGTGAAAATTGCAGGCCGCAGCGAAATCAAGGCGCTGCTTCTGCTCGCGGCCATCGTGATCCCCCTTTCGGCCTGCGTGAACAATACCCCGGTGGTCGTCGTCTTCCTTCCGGTGCTTCTCGCATTCTCCCGCACATCCGGTGTCCGCTCTTCCAAGCTTCTTATCCCCCTCTCGTTCTTCGCGATCATGGGCGGCACGGTGACGCTGATCGGCACCTCGACAAACATCCTCGTCGCGGGAGTCGCCGCGGACCACGGCCAACCCCCATTCGGTATTTTTGAAATCAGCAAAATGGGCATCATCTACGCTGCAGTCGGTGCCGCTTATATGCTCACCGCAGGCCGTTGGCTTCTTCCCGACCGCGCGACGCTTGCATCGCTACTTTCGACAGAGGACACACGCAGTTTTTGCAGCCAGGCCGTGGT
>JBGSSC010000134.1:0-6061 GCA_041737265.1 Terrimicrobiaceae bacterium
AGGATCAACCTCGCCCAGGCTCTGCCGACTGGGCTGCGAACATCCCGGCGGATAAAATTTCACCCACCGGATCTTTCCTCTCGCGTAAACGGACGCCATCTCTTTTCTTCTCCTTGACCCCGTGCGGTCGTTCCCGAAAAAACGACCGACAAAGCGGTTACCGGGCACAAGAAGCGGCGTTTACCGGGCACAGTCTCGGAATTGAGGCTGTGGCTGGCTTCATGCAGAATTGCACAAAGCCCTGACTAGAAAGTGGTTGCGGGGGTAGGATTTGAACCTACGACCTTCAGGTTATGAGCCTGACGAGCTACCGGGCTGCTCCACCCCGCGATTGGATTTCCAATGTGTTCCAGTTCCGCATGGAGGGCAAGAGGAAAGATTTTGAAGTTGCGGAGGGGGTCTGCCGGGCGGGATGGTAGGTCCTGTGGGCAAGACACTTTGTGAGTGGAGCAAGAAGGACCTTGAGACCAAGGCGGGGAAGCTGGCGGCTTTGGTGAGGGATCCGAAGTATTATTGCCGGCGCTGTGCGCGGGTGGCGGGTGTTTCGAAGGTTTTGTGCAAGCCGCGCAAGCTGCCGGGTGGCGGGGAGGGGTAAGCCCGGCTAGGAATCGTTGCCTGCGCCGAGGAAGGGCAACTCCTCACCTGTCGAGGAGAGGGTAAGCTTGCAAATGGCGTCAAAGACCGTGGTAACCGGGATGACTCCAACGAAGACGCCCTGATCGAAAACCGGAATGGTTGTCGCTTCGGTGCGGGCCGCGAGGGCAAGCAGGCCGGCAAGGTTATCGTTGAGAGTGGCGGGAGGCACATCGCGGCGGGCGATCTCGGAAACCGGCGAACTGAGCCTGCGGCGGATGGCGGCCACCTGCGCGGCGGGGTCTTCCCCTGCGAGGGAGAGTTCGGTGCCGAGGCTCTCGAGAATGTTGCGGGGTTCGACGAGGCCGGCATAGCCCCCGTCGCCGTCGAGCACGACGATGACAATTTCGCGCAGGGAGGATTCCTGCGGGTCGAATATGATTCCGATTGCCTCCGCCGTGCTGTGTGCTTCGCCTATGCGGACGAATTTCGATGATATCAATTCGCGGGCGGTGCTCATGTGAGGGGGACTGGTTGAGCCAATTCGCTGCGATCCTCGGCAGAGGGCGGTCCCTCGAGTTTTTCCTGCTCGGCTTGAAGCAACTTGGTGAGCCCCCGTAACATGGCCAGTTCGTCGAAGACACCGACCAGACGGCCGTGGGAATCGGAAATGGGCATTGGCCGGAAGCCGTGCCGGGCGGCCCGCGAAAAGGCCTCGGCGAGGGGAGCCTCGGAGCGCAGAGTGACAGGGTCGCGGCGGGCGATGGAGTCGGTGCTCGCAAACAGGCGTGCACCCACAAGCGTCCCGAGTTTTTCGGTATCGACCCCGGAAAGCCCTTCCTCCGGCAATGCCCCCGCGAGGTGCTTGAGGATGGCGGCAACAGAAACTTCGGCTCCGAGCCTTCCTTCACGGTCCTGCAGGAAGACGGTCTGAGGGTGTTCGGTCTTCATCCGCTTTTGGAACTGAGACACAAGCCACATGGCTTCACGGATCTGGTGGCCCTCGCCGAAGCGCAGACAGCGTTTTTGCATGACGTCGGCTGCGGTTGTGGCGACGAGGGTGTGTTTTTGGGCATCGACCGTTGCGGCTTCCGAGCGGGCACGCTGCATCTCGACAATTCCCATGGCGCGGGCGAGGGCGAGTTCGGTCGATTGGAAGATCCGGTTGTCTGCGTAGAAGATATTCTGTTCGCCGATGAGCTTGCGAACGCCCGAGCCGGTGAGGACGCGGTTCATGTCATCTTCGACGCCACAAACGACGAGGTGGATTCCGCGGGCACGCAGCATCTTGGAAAAATGCTCGAGCATTGCCATCGCGCTGCTTCCGACGGCACGCAGCCGCTTCATCCGCAAAACGACCACGCGGGTTTCGGGCTTGAGGGCTTGAAGCAGTTCGTAGTCGAGGTCTTCAGCGGCGGCGAAATACAGGTCGCCCTCAAGGTTGATGATGGCGACCGGTGCGGGGGCCGCGCGGTTGAACGGAACCTCCTCAAACCCGTAGTCGGGGTGTTGGACGAGCTGGGTCAGGTCGGGTTTGCCGGTCACCCGGAGCAGGATACCAATTGAGAGCATGACTCCGGCGAACACGGCAATTTCCAGCGGCATGAACAGCGTTGATAGGAAAGTCCCCATCATGACGATCCGCGAGTTGCTGCCTGATCGCCATGTCATGGAGAGGCGGTCCCGCTGAATCATGGTGAATGCTGTGACCACAATAATGCCGGCAAGGCATGCCAGGGGGATGTAGTTGGCCAACGGGCCGAACGCGAGGAGGACGATCGCCGTGAAAACTCCGGAAAGCGCGGCTGCCGCCCGCGTCTTGCCGCCCGATTGGTAGCAGACCGCGCTGCGCGTGAAGGAACCCGATGCTGCGAAGCATGAAAAAAAGGAGCCCACAGATTTTGCGATCCCCTGAGCCATGAACTCTCGGTTGAAGTCCAGTCTTTGGCCGGAGGAGGCGGCAATTCCGCGGGCGATCGAAGTTGATTCCACAAGGCCAAGGATCGCCAGAGCGAGGGCTCCTCCGAGCAATTCCCGCAATAATCCGAGGTTCGGCTGGACGAGCATTTTTGGGATTCCGAAGATATCGAGCGAGGCGCTGATCGGTTGGATATCCCTGACAATGTGGAGGCGTTGATCCCCCATGGCGGTTTCGGACCAGCCTGCGGACCACGCGACCAGCGAAAGAAAAATAATTGCCACCAGAGAGCCGGGAATTTTCGGGACCCACCGGCGGAAGCCCACCAGGAGCATGATGGTAAGAAGTCCAACAATCAGAGCATACGGATTGGCTTGGTGGATCCTTGCAAAGGTGGCCCAAAGAGTTACGAGAAAATGCCCGCTCGTGCCCTCGGGAATCTGGATCCCGAGGAGGCCCTTCAACTGGTTGGCAGCGATAAGTATGCCTGCTCCGGCCGTGAAGCCGACGACCACCGAATTGGATACATACTTTACAACCCCTCCCAGCTTCAAAGCCCCGAAGGCAAACTGAAAGATCCCTGTCAACAAGGTCAGGAGAAGCACAATTTGCAACTGGCTAGCCCCGTAGCGCTCGGGCAAGTTGGCGGTAAGGCTCAGAATCACCATGCACATGGCATTCGTGGGTCCCGTGCAGAGGTGATTGGAACTTCCCAGAGCGGCGGCAACCATTGCGGGAATGATGGCGGTGTAGAGACCGTAAATCGGCGGCAATCCCGCAATGAGGGCATAAGCCATGGCCTGAGGCACTCCCATCACAGCGACGGTCAGGCCCGCCATGGTATCCGACCTCAGGTCGCGTTTCGCATACTTGCCCGCCGCAACCAGGAAATCCGGAATGCTTGCAAGTATGGCGGGCACCTTCTGCATTAAAGAAGAAAACCTATCAGGCGAAGGGCATGGCCATCAAGTGGCGATCGGCCATGGGAGAAACCGGGCGGATGGCGAAGGCCACCGTCTCACGACGGCGGCTGCGACATTTTTTCAATTGATTTTGAAAGCTCCCCGGCGAATTCCCGGGCGAAATAGGTCAGGATGATGTCTGCTCCGGCACGCTTGATGCTGAGCAGCGACTCATCCCTTGTGCGCCGGTAATCCAGCCACCCGAGGCGTGCCGCCGCGTGGATCTGAGCATATTCGCCGCTCACCTGATACGCTGCTACCGGCACGGTAGCGTGTTCTTTGACGGCGCGGATGACGTCCAGGTAAGGACCGGCGGGCTTGACCATGACGATATCCGCCCCCTCGTCCTCATCCAAAGCGACTTCCCTCAGCGCCTCACGAACGTTGGCCGGGTTCATCTGATACGTGGCTTTTGAGATTGGTGCGTGCTGGCTGCCAACCGCGTCGCGGAACGGGCCGTAATAGGCCGATGCGAATTTGGCGGCATAGGCAAGGATCGGAATATTTTCAAATCCTGCGGCATCCAGCGCGCGGCGGATGGCACCGATCCGTCCGTCCATCATGTCGGATGGTGCGACGATATCGGCTCCTGCGCGTGCTTCGAGCACGGCCAAGCGGCAGAGGGCCTCGACGGTGGGGTCGTTTGCGAGGTCGCGGCCGTTGGGGGTGAGAATGCCGTCGTGGCCGTGGCTTGTGAACGGATCCAGGGCGACATCTGCCACGACCAGCAAGCCGGGCAACGCGGATTTTACGGCCGCGATGGCCCGCGGCAGGAGGCCTTTGGCGTCAAACGCTGCCGAGCCTGCGGGGTCTTTCAAGGATTTATCCAGACAGGGAAAAATTGCCACGGCACGGATCCCGACGCCTGCGGCAGCCTGACATTCGTTGATGAGCGAGGAGAGGCTGTTTCGTGAAACTCCTGGCATTGACTCGACCGGCACGGGCTCCGGCAGATCGTGGACGAAAAGCGGGTAGATAAAATCCTGTGCACAGAGCGTGGTCTCGGCAACGAGATCGCGGATGGCGGCGGTTGCGCGCAGGCGGCGGGGCCGGAAGGTTAGGTCGAGCGGCATTTGCCAAACTATGGCCGATGACCTATGAGGTGGGCAACATGTCATTGATCTGGACCGTGGCCGGCGAATCGAGCGGAGACGCGCGCGCCGAGGAATTGATGAACGCGATCCGGGCGGCAGATCCAGGGGTGCGCTTTGTGGGAGCCGGCGGACCGCGGATGAAGGTGCTGGCCGGCGAGCCATTCGACGATTGGATCGCCGATGCCGCGGTGGTTGGGCTCTGGGATGTCCTGCGGCATTACGGCTATTTCCGCAGGAAATTCCATGGCATGATCGAAGCAATCGGGACATTGAAGCCCGACGCGGTGCTCCTTGTTGACTACCCCGGTTTCAACCTGAGGCTGGCAAAGGCTCTGAGGCGGGCGGGTTACACCGGAAAAATTCTCTACTATATCAGCCCCCAGGTGTGGGCGTGGAACCGGGGGCGCATTCCGAAAATGGCGCGGCTGCTCGACCTCATGATTTGCGTCTTTCCCTTTGAGAAGCCCATGTATGAAGCGAGCGGGCTGAAGACCGTTTTTGCGGGACACCCGCTGCTCGAAGCTCTCCTTCGCGAGCAGGATCCGGCCGTCGTGCGGGACAGAAACATGCTGGCGTTGCTGCCGGGCAGCCGCAGACGGGAGGTTCAGCGGATCTTCCCGCTTCAGCTTGCGGCGGCAAAGATCGTTTTGCAGCGCCGCCCGCAGACGCGCTTAGTGGTCGCGGTGGCAAGTGACGCGCACGCGGACCTTGTGCGACTGCTCGCGGGGAATTTTCCGTTGGAGGTTCGCGCCGGGGGTGCGCGTGAGTTGATGCGCACTGCCGGTGCCGGGATCGTGTGTTCCGGCACGGCCACTCTGGAGGCCGCTTTTTTTGGCCTGCCCTATTGCCTTGTGTATAAGGCCGCCTGGCTCACTTTCCAGATCGGGATGCGGGTGGTTGATGTGAACTGCCTTGGAATCGTGAATATTCTGAACAACTATCGGGTGCATCCTCCGGAGGACCCGGGCCTCCCGGCGCGCCCCGCACCACACATTGTGAAAGAATTCATCCAGCATTTTGCAAAGCCGGAGGCTCTTGCTGCGGAGGCCCTGCTGCTGCTTGACGACGAGAATGAGCGCGCGAAGCTCGCCGCGGGATTCGAGAGCGTGCTTGCGATGCTGCGTGCCGGGGGGGCCAGCGAGCGGGCCGCGCTTGCGATCCTTGAGGAGGTCAGGAAATGAAATGGCCGGCTTTCCTTGTGCTGTGTGTGATGTCGGCCCGGTGTGCTGCTGCGGAAGGGTGGTATCTTCTGCCCGAGCCTCGCTTCATGGGCCATGAAATCGCATGGCCGGTTCCGGGCAGCACCTCCACGGTCACCGTGCCGGCTCACTCCGCAGCCGCAGAGCCCGAGCCACTGGTCTCCACACAGATTGCCAAGGAGGCCGGGCTTTCGCTTTCCCTGGTCATGGATGCTGCCCGCGCGAACGCAGCGACACTGCTTGAGTCGCTGCGCATTGAACTCGTGCGCGACGAACGCGGGGTGATCCTTTATGCGTTGCTTGCCTCCGACAACC
>JBGSSC010000186.1:0-4189 GCA_041737265.1 Terrimicrobiaceae bacterium
GATCGTGCTTACCCAGGCAGGCAACACGAAGCCCAAGCCGAGTGTTTATCATGGATCGGTCGGGTGGCTTCTGCCGCCTCTTCTTAATGGATCCGGGCAGAAGCTTGCGCCCAGTCTCGAATGGGCCACAGGCAGTCTCGCGATAACCGTCGGTCTTCCAACCTCCAAGAGCCCGAATGGAACCTATTCCGCCGTTCTGAACGTCTTTGACGGTACGGCCAACCGGCTCTTTCGCGTCAAGGGCACCATGGGCCCCGGCAATACGCTTCAGGACGTTACCTGGTCCACTGGTGGGAAGGCCCCGGCCACCGTGGTTGTCTCCCTATCCCCCCTCGACAACGGTGAAGGCAGCGAAGGTCTTACCGGCACCCTGCAAATCGGCGGGCAGACCCTCGATATTCTCGTCGGGAAGACGGCCTTCGACAAGAAGACGAATCCCTGGCCCGCCGCAGACTTCGGTACGACCTTCACCGCAACGCTTGAGAACATCAGCACCCTCACCGGAACAGGGGTCGCAACGCTTGTGATTTCACCGGTGGGCATTGCCAAAATGGCGACCCGACTCGGCGACGGCACGGCTGTCACGATGTCATCGCCGGTTTGGATCTCGACCGGATCGCCCGGCGAGAAGCTCCTTTTCTTCTACGCGCCGCTGGCCAAGAACACCGGCTGCGTCGGTGGATGGTTCACGGGTCCGGATTCCCCGGCGGATCCCTGGGCAGGGAGCGGCACATGGTCGATCCCGGGCGAGGAGAACCTTCTCGCCACACTCATGTATCCCTACGTCAAACCGCCCGCCAAAGCAGCTCCATTCTCATGGCCTGGCGACTCCGCCGTGGTGCAGATTTACAACCCCGATTTTCTCGATCTTGCGGGTGATGTTTCATTCACATCGCCCAACAAATTCGTGGTCGTAGCCGACAATCCCAACGTGAGCATGAAGCTCTCCATCAAGGCCGCCACTGGGGCCGTCAGCGGCCAGGTCAGCTACTTCCCCCTGGAAGGAACCATGCCGAAAAAGACCAACGCCAAACTTTATGGCGTTCTGGACCAGTCCACCGGGATCATCCACGGGCTCGTCGTCTTTTCCCCGGGCAAGAGCGGGATCCTCGAAATTCTGCCCTGACCCGGGAGCGGCATTTTCAGCCGGGTTGTTGGAGGCCGCCCGGCTGAAGGCGTCCCTGCGCAAATTTGACAATCATTGCCCGGCCCGGTTGTTGACCCGGGCCCGGACGTGGTGCGGCCGGTGGCAGGACCCGGAATGACCTGTCTCCCATGGCCTTTGACTTCTCAATGCTCAATTCGGGTGAATCCGCAGGGATCTTCGCAAGATCGTGTTCCGCCTGCATCGCAAGCCAGAACTGCGGTGCCACACCGAAATACCGGCCGAGCCGAACCGCCATCCCGGGCGAGATACCACGAAGCCCCCTCAGGATCTGGCTTAACGTGATCTGCGGAACACCGATGTCCTTTGCCACCCGATAGGCGCTCAAACCCAGAGGCTCCATGAAAGACCTGCGGAGGATGTCTCCCGGCGTCTTTGCGGGCTCCCGCTGCTTTTGATTCCCGGATATCTTCGCTTTCGTCCCCATCTGCCAAGAATATCCCCGGGGCTCGCCTTGGCAATCCCCCTTCAATCCCAAACTGGAATCAACCGGCGGGTCACCTTGCCGGGCCGCGGCCTGGAAATTCCTTGCGTGGTCCGCCCGGGCCGGCACCCATCGCCCCTTCATCGAAGGCCGCATCGGGCATGGAGGCTTTCTTGTCTGCGATCGTTTGCAGGAGATTCCCTGTTGTATCCACAATCCAAATCTTGGGCCGGGGCCTGTCGCCGCCGCCAATGGCAATGAAGCTTCCGCGGAGTGAGGTCATGTTATTGCGGCCCTCAAAATCGGTGCCGTATTTTTTCGCAAAAGCTGCGGAGGTATCAGCGGGGATCGCGACCAGAATTGTTCCGCCCGGCTTGCGGTCTCTGCGGTCCAGCGTGACCGCGTGAAAAAATGCGTATTCCGGCAGCGGGCTGACCCATTTGACCGGTTTGACCATAGCGACGTCCAGAGTCACCTCCTTACCTTCGTAGGCCTTTGGGTCGCTCAGGATAAACTCAGCCGTCCGTTTGGAGTCGGCAAAAGCGCCTGTCGCCGTGATGAGCAGTGTGGAAGCAATAAGGAGGAAGGGCGTTTTCATACCCATTCAACACAGGTTGGCAGGATGGGTTGCAGGAATAATCGCAACAGGGACTTTGTATCCCTCCAGTCCACATTCTTGTTGACGATCCTGAAAGAAAGTGGTGAAAAGTGGGGAAAAATGGAGAGGAGTGTTGTTCTTCTCCTTTTCTTCCTCAAATGCAACCCGAACCAACAAAGCTTTACGCGGGCACTTTCGAGCGTTCGATGGACGCGAAAAAGCGGGTTGCGGTTCCATCGGGATGGCTCCAGAAGAAGGAAGGCGAGGAGTTTTACGTGCTTCCCCATCCCTGCGGGGAATATCTGATCGTGATGCCTCCCGGCGAGTTGATGAACTGGGGGCCGAAGTTTCAGGCCCGGGACGGCGTATCCGCAGCGGAGATGAGGACCGCGGAGCGGCGGTTTTTCGCAGCGGCCCATCGGGTGGCCACCGACGCACAGGGGCGGATTCTTGTGCCGGAGGAGCATTGCGAACCACTGGGACTCAAAGGCCCGGTCGTATTTATCGGTGGCCGCAGCCGTTTCGAACTTTGGGAGAAGGATCGCTACGCGAGATCCATGGCACAGTCTGAGGACTCGTACAGGAAAATAGCCGAGGAGATTGGCCTATGATGCGGCCATCCGGAGCGCAGCAACCATGAGAGGAAGATTCTGATGCAGAGGAGGGGACGCCCGTTCGTTTTCGGATTCAGCCCTGCAAAGGGACCGGACGGAAAGACCCTCGGCCACTCCGCCATCAAGATACCACGACGCAATGCTTATGAAAACCTGGGACTACGCAGACCAGCAACAACAACTCTTGGAAAAGCCTGAGCCGGCAGGAGCTTATCACGCTCCCGTTATGCCTGAGGAGGTCCTTGCGTTGTTACAGCCGGGGCCCGGTCGCCTGTTTCTTGACGGCACGGCGGGCGGCGGCGGCCACACCGCGCTCCTGCTCGGGGCAGGAGCAGAGGTCGTCGCCATGGACCAGGATCTCGATGCCATCGGTCAGATTTCGCAGATGGTTCCGGCATCGGAGGGAAGGCTGCATGTGGTGAGGGACAACTTCGCGGGTGCGGGGGAGGCGCTTGCACAACTTGGTCTTGGGCCGCTGGATGGAGCGCTCCTCGACCTCGGGGTTTCCTCCCACCAGCTCGACTGTGCCGGGCGCGGATTTTCCTTCCGCCAGGACGGTCCCCTCGACATGAGAATGGACCAGCGCGGTTCGATGAGTGCGGAGGTTCTCCTCAACACGGCGGATCAAGCCGAGCTGGCCTTGATGTTCAGAGAGTATGGTGAAGAGCCGCGGGCAAACCAGATCGCCGCGCGCATCGCATCCGTGCGCTGTGAGCGTCCCCTGCGGACGACCTCGGACCTCGCCGCCTGCGTGGAGAGTGTCGTGCCCCGCACGGGCCCAAGGCATCCCGCAACCCGTGTCTTCCAGGCGGTTCGTATCGCGGTCAATGACGAGCTGGGCTCTCTCGCACGGGGACTTGAGGTGCTTTCGACAAACCTCCGGCCGGGCGGGCGTCTGGCGGTGATCAGCTTCCATTCGCTCGAAGACCGCCTCGTCAAACGCTTCCTCCGCGAGCGCAGCACCGAGTGGATCGACCGGCCCGAGTGGCCTGCTCCCCGCCGCAATCCCGAACACATCTTCCGTCTGATCACACCGAGGCCTCTGGAGGCCTCGGACGCAGAAACCGCAAGCAACCCAAGGTCCCGCAGTGCCAAACTGCGTGTCGCCGAACACATCTAATCATCCCATGACAACCACAGCCCCCGCCTTCAGCCACTCCAACCCGATCCACATTGCGCCGCTCATCCGGTGGCTCCTTGTTGCCGTCGCATTCATCGGCTACGGCCTCGTTTTCGTTTATGTGAAAAACCAGCAACACCAACTGGGACAGGCCACCCGGGTTGTGGAGCGTCAGATCGCCGAGGAGCGGGCCACCAATGAGGTGCTTCTCGCTCGCATCACGACGCTGAGCTCACGGGCCGCGCTGCAGCGCAGGTTGCAGCAGGGG